>JBAXUD010000525.1:0-2527 GCA_037129875.1 Mycobacteriaceae bacterium | reverse complement strand
GGCGGGCCGGTTTGTACCCGGCCAGCCGCATCTTCTCTTCGACCTCGTCGACGATCGCGTTGACCTGACGTTCGTTGGCCGCCGAGGCGATCACGAAGAGGTCGGTGATGACCAGTTGCGCGGACACGTCGATGACGACGATGTCCTGGGCGAGTTTGGCGGCCGCCGCCCGGGCCGCCACTCCTGCCATCTGGATCGCTTCGGCTGTGGCGCTCACGCGGTGACCTCCATCGAAGCGGTGCGGCCGCGGTAGAGGCCGCGCTTGGCGACGTACTGGACCACGCCGTCGGGAACGAGGTACCAGATGGGCCGGCCTCTGCTGGCCCGGGTGCGGCAGTCGGTGGAGGAGATCGCCAGGGCCGGCACGGCCATCAGGTGCAGTGCGTCGTCGGGCAGCCGGTCGAAGGCCTCGGTGATGTGGGAGTCGGTGAGTTCGTAGCCGGGGCGGCTGACGCCGATGAAGGTGGCCAGGGTGAACAGCTCCTCCCAGCCCTGCCAGGTCAGGATCGAGGACAGTGCGTCGGCCCCGGTGATGAAGTACAACTGCGCGTCGGGATGCAGCGCGCGCAGGTCCCGCAGGGTGTCTGTGGTGAAGGTCGGACCCCCCCGGTCGATGTCGACCCGGCTCGCCGAGAAGCGCGGATTGGAGGCGGTGGCGATGACGGTCATCAGATAGCGGTCCTCGGCCGCGGTGACGGTGCGGTCCTTCTGCCACGGTTGGCCGGTGGGAACGAAGATCACCTCGTCCAGCCCGAAATTGTCGGCGACCTCGCTGGCGGCGACGAGGTGGCCGTTATGGATGGGATCAAACGTCCCGCCCATCACGCCGAGCCTTCGCCGAGAAGCCATAAGTGGCCAGCTTACGGGAGGCCGTCAGCCCGCCGCGGGAGTCACCCGACGCCGCCCACCGCAACCACGGTGCACCCGCGCAGCAAACCCGTCTGGCGAAACGTCTCGCGTAGAATTCCACGGAAACCGCGCCCATCCGCGGCATCCGCAAGCCGGTATTTGGAGGACTTCGAGTTACGACGAACGGTGTCCGGCATTTCGCCGGCCAGCGCACCCGCAATCCCGTCAGAAGCAGCAACGGCGTCAGATCGGCAGCAGCTGGTCGATGACCGCGGCCAGCTGCTTGGCAGAGCGGCACTCGTGCATGGTGATGACGTCTTCGTAGCGGGGCACCGCCGAGTCGCCGCTGCCCCACAGGTGCCGCGGCTCGGGGTTGAGCCAGTGCGCGTGCCGGCTGGCGGTCACCATGTGCGCGAGCACGTCGACGGCGGGGTTGCGGTAGTTGGTGCGGCCGTCGCCGAGGACCAGCAGCGAACTTCGCGGTGACAGCACCCCGGGGAAGTTCTCACTGAACGAGACGAACGCGTTGCCGTAGTCGGAGTGCCCGTCACGGGTGAAGACCTTGGCCTCGCGGGTGATCCGCTGGATCACGATGGCCAGATCGGCGTCCGCGCCGAACATGTGGGTCACTTCGTCGGTGGTGTCGATGAAGGCGAAAACGCGAACGCGCGAAAACTGCTGACGCAGCGCGTTCACCAGAAGAAGGGTGAAGTGGCTGAACCCGGCCACCGAACCCGACATGTCGCACAGCACCACCAGTTCCGGGCGGGCCGGTCGCGGCTTGCGCAGCACCACGTCGATCGGCACGCCCCCGGTCGACATCGACTTGCGTAGCGTCTTGCGCAGGTCGATCGAACCGGCTCGGGAACGGCGCCGCCGTGCGGCCAGCCGGGCGGCGAGCACCCGGGCCAGTGGCGCGACCACGCGTCGCATCTGACGAAGCTGATCGCCGGAGGCCCGCAGGAACTCGACGTTCTCGGCGAGCTGCGGGATGCCGTACATCTGGACGTGCTCGCGGCCCAGTTGCTCGGCGGTGCGCCGCTTGGTCTCGCCTTCCACCATCCGGCGCAGCTGGGCGATCTTCTGCGCGGCAAGGGCTTTGGCGATCTGCTCCTGCGTGGGCGACGGGTCGTCGCCGTGCGGGGCCAACAGGCCGGCCAGCAGACGGCCCTGCAACTGGCCCAGTTCCATCGCCTTGAGCGCCTGATACGACGAGTACGACGGACCGCGACTGGAGGTGTAGCGGCCGTGGGCCTGCACGATCTGTGCGATCAGCGCGACCAGGCGGTCGTCGAGGTCGCCGATGTCGGGGTTGTCGGTGAGCAGATCCAGCAGCATCTGCCGCATGGCCTCGACGTCCTGCGCGTCGGGGCCGGGGGCACCCTCGGTCTCGTCGTCGTCGAGCACGGTGCGCCCGCCCAGTGCGGCCGGCCACCACAGGTCGAACAGCGCGTCGTAGGTCTGGCGGTGGTCGGCGCGGCGCAGCACCGCACAGGCCAGCCCTTCGCGCACTTCCTCCCGGTCGGTCAGGTCGAGGACACCCAGCACCTGGCCGGCGTCGACGGTTTCCGAGGGACCCACCGAAATGCCCTGGGCTCGAAGGGCTTCGACGAATCCGACGAGATGGCCGGGCAGGCCGTGCGGGGCCAGCGGCTGCGGGGGGCGGGGTCGACGGGCC
>JBAXUD010000524.1:0-2530 GCA_037129875.1 Mycobacteriaceae bacterium | reverse complement strand
CACGCACCCGACCGGGGCGGCGAAGGCCGCTCCGCACGGAAGATCGTGCCGCGTCGCGCGCTGGCCGACTGGGATCCCGCCGGCCGCGGACACGATGCGCTGGCCACGGTGCTGGCGCAGAGCGAGACGCGTGCGCAGGATCTGGTGCCGATCCGGCACGGCCGTATGGCCGCGTCGCCGTGGACGTACTTCCGCGGCGCCGCTGCGGTGATGGCGGCCGATCTGGCCTCGACGCCGAACACCGGTATCAACGTCCAACTCTGCGGTGACGCGCACGCGCTCAACTTTGGACTGTGGCGCACACCCGAGCGGAACCTGTCGTTCGACCTGCGGGACTTCGACGAGACCCTTCCCGGCCCGTTCGAATGGGACGTCAAGCGTCTCGCCACCTCGCTGGTGGTCCTGGCACGTGACAATGGGCTAGCGGAAGCCGTTGCCCGACAAACCGTCTCGGCCGCCTATCGCGGATACGCCGGCCAGCTCCGTGAGTATGCGACGATGCCAGAAATCGACATCTGGTATGACCGGGTCGATGTCGACGAACTGGTCGGTCAACTAGCGCCGTACGACGCCGACGAGGTCGGAAGCCATATCGAACGCAAGGCAACACGGCGCACCAGTCGCGGGGCGTCGAGGAAACTGACTACGGTGGTGGACGGTCGTCGGACCATCGTTGAGGACCCACCGTTTCGCACCCATGTGCGGACGGCGCAAGACGCGGACACCGACTCGATCCTTGCCGCCTACCTGCAGTCCGTGCCTGACCCGGTGTGGAGTTTCCTGACCCGGTTCGACGTCGCCGACACGGTTCGCCAGGTCGTGGGGGTGGGCAGTGTGGGGATGCGGGTGTACCTGGTGCTGCTGGTGGAGCGGCGCACCGGCGACCCGTTCTTCCTGCAGATCAAGCAGGCCGGGCCCTCGGTGTACGAGAAATTCCTCGGCGACAGTCACTATGGCAACCACGGTCAGCGAGTGATCAACGGCCAGCGCATGATTCAGAGTGCTACCGACATGTTCGTGGGGTGGACCACCAGTGACGGGCACGACTTCTTCGTCCGCCAGTTTCGCGACGGCAAGGTCATTCCGAAGAGTGAGACCATCGCCGACCGGTTAGCGAAGTTCGCGGGCGCGTGCGGAAGGGTGCTGGCCCGTGCGCATGCGCGCAGCGGTGACGCCGCCGCGATAGCCGACTACCTCGGTAGCAGCGCCAGGGTGGAGGAGGCTTTCGTCGCGTTCGCGTCGGCCTACGCCGACCAGAACGAACTCGACCACGCGCAGCTCGCCCGGGCGGTCGAGGACGGGTCGATCGCCAGTGCGGCCGGCTGGGCCTAAACCGCTTGCTCAGCAGTTCGGCATCACCTGCTCAGGTCCTATGCGGCGGGATTCACGGGTTGTACCTCTAGATTCGTGTGGTGTTAGCAAGTCCAGCGGAGGTGATGGGCGCCGGCCGGCGCTCACAGACCGCTGATCAGCGGGCGATCGGCATCGCGTCCCTGACCGGGCTGCGCGCTGTGGCGGCCCTGCTCGTGATTGGTACCCATGCAGCGTTCGCTACTGGCGAACTTTCCCACGGGTACGTCGGACTGCTCTGTGCGCGAATGGAGATCGGGGTACCGATCTTTTTCGTACTGTCCGGGTTTCTGTTGTTCCGGCCGTGGGTCCACCGCGCGTCCGCTGGCTGGGCGCCCCCGTCGCTCGGCAGTTACGCGCGCCGGCGGGTACGCCGCGTCATGCCCGCCTACTTGGCCACCGTGCTACTCGCCTACGGCGTGTTCTCGTTGTACTCGTCAGGCCCGAATCCCGCCCAGAGCTGGGCAGGTTTGGTGCGCCACCTCACACTGACGCAGATCTACACCAACAACTACCTCCTGACTTACCTGCACCCGGGCCTGTCTCAAACCTGGAGCCTGGCAGTGGAGGTGGCGTTCTACGTGGCGCTGCCGCTGCTGGCCTGGGTGCTTCTGGTGATGCTCTGTCGCGGTCGGTGGCGACCGGTACGACTGCTGGTCGGCTTGGCGGCAATGGGTGCGGTCGGACCGGTGTGGCTGATCGTGCTTCAGAGCACCGACTGGCTGCCCAACTCCGCCGGCATGTGGTTGCCCGGCCACCTCGCATGGTTCGCCGGTGGGATGGCACTGGCGGTACTTCACGTCATCGGGGTGGATTGTCCGGCGCGCGTGGCGATTCCGCTGGCACTGCTCGCCTATCTAGTCGTCTCCACGCCGATCGCCGGCACGGTAGCCATGGGACCGGCCCGATGGTGGGAGCCGCTGACCAAGAACCTCCTCTACGGCTCAATCGCCACGCTGGTGGTGGCGTCGCTGGTGTTGGGCGGCAGTGGTCGGCTCGACCGCTTGTTGAGTCGTCGACCGATCGTGTGTCTCGGCGAGATCTCCTACGAGATCTTTCTGTTGCACGTGCTGGTCATGGCGCTCCTGACCGGCGTGGTACTCAAATGGCCGCTGTTCACCGGGTCGCTGCCGGGACTTTATGGGATGACGCTGCTGATCACGATTCCGCTGGCGTGGGC
>JBAXUD010000523.1:0-2531 GCA_037129875.1 Mycobacteriaceae bacterium | reverse complement strand
TCGCCGACCACATGGAGCTTGACGCCGTTGACGCCGAGCAGCAACTGCGGGAAGGCGGAGGTGAAGAAGTTGACCCCGCGGCGGCGGCTTCGGGTCAGCAGTCCCCAGCCCACCGCTCCGTAAGCGACCGGCACGACGGTGCTGGCGGCGACCAGGTTGCGCACCTGACCGAGCAGACCCCCTCGGCCGCGACTGTTGAACTCCAGGATCGGCCAGCCGCGCCGGCGCGCCACCTCGGCCATTCTGTCGCCGGGATTGGTGGGCCGCGGGTGACCGACCAGCTCCATCAGCGCGATGTCCTCGTCACCGTCGGCGTAGAAGTAGCTCGTCGCAAGATCGATATCACGTTCGGCGGCGAACTTCTGCACGGCACTGGCCTTGCCCGCCCCCCAGATGACGGGCTTGACCACCTTGCCGGTGAGCATGCCGTCGTCGTCGACCTCGAACATATTGCTCAGGGTGTTGGGGATGCCGAGAAACTGCGCGACCGGGTCGACCTGGATGGTCAGCGCCGAGGAACTGAGCACCACGGTGTGTCCGCGTTCCATGTGCGCGTTGACCAGGTCGCGCATCTCCGGATAGATGCGTTTCTCGATCTTCTCGAAGAACAGCCGCTCCCCGATCTTCTCGAGGTCGGCCAGCGGACGGCCCCGCAGCACGTCGGTGGCCTTGCCGATCAGAGCCTCGAACTCGATGCGGCCGAACTGATGGCTGAGCCCCACACCGACCATGCTGATGAGCTCCCCGACACCCATGTCGCGGTTGCGGAACCGTTCGCGGGTCAGGATGACCCCGGTGAACCCGGCCACCAGGGTGCCGTCGAGGTCGAAGAAGGCTCCGACCCTCGGCCCCGGTGGGCTGGCCGTCACTTCGGCCACCGAACCGGGAAGCCGCAATTGGGTTGCGTCGTCGGCGTGTGTGTCGTCACTCATGAGTGGGCCACCGATCCGTTCCTGTACTTCGGGGATTCGTTCGCAGGGTCGCCGAAACGGCACCCCGACCACCCGACTGCCTCCCCACGCTAGTCCGACGCACCGGCTGAGGGGGTCGATTCCCGACACCGCACAGGTGGAGTAGCCGCAGGTCGCCGGTATCGCGCCTGCCCTGTGCGATCAGCCCGCAGAACGGGCCACCAGTCCCCGGCGGCCGGTTCGCGCCGCGGCGTGCCGGCCGTAAACGATGCCCAGGAATGACGCCACCGCCTCGGCCGCCAGCTGGCATCGCAGTGTGGCGATGGTGTCAAACGCATGGTGGGCGTTGGGTATCTCCGCGAGCCCGACAGTGCGGGCTCCAGCCCGACGAAGGGCACCGTGGAACGACTGCGCCTGCGAGCGCGGAACTACGGCGTCATCCTCCCCGTGCAGGATGAAGAAGGGTGGGGCGTCGCGGTGCGCCCGCAGTGTCGGCGACGCGGCCTCGAACATCTCCCGGTGTTCTGTGAAGCGCCGCTGCATGACCACGTGTTCAAGCAGCTGCACCATGAGCTTGTGCATCGCGCCGTGGTCGGTCAGGTCGTAAACCCCGTAGTGCGGGACGGCGGCCTGCACGGTGGTGTCGGCGTCCTCGAAGCCGGGCTGGAACTCCGGGTCACCGGCGGTGAGGGCGGCCAGTGAGCTCAAATGACCGCCGGCGGAGCCACCGGTGATGGCGATGAAGTCGGGGTCGCCGCCGAAGTCGGCGATATTGGCGCGCACCCAGGCGATGGCCCGCTTGACGTCGATGATGTGCTCGGGCCACGCATTGCGCGGACTGCGGCTGTAGTTGATCGACACGCATATCCACCCGAGTTCGACCATGCGGGTCATCAGCGGATAGGCCTGTCCCCGTTTGTCATTGATGGACCAGCCGCCACCCGGAATCTGGATGAGCACCGGGGCGGTATGCCCGTCCGGGAGATCGGGGCGTTTCCACACATCCAGCAGGTGCCGGCGGCCGCCGGGACCGTACGGGATATCGGTGGTCGCCGCGGAGTACCGCCGGCGATGGCGCATGGCGCGCACGAGTCCTGCCAGGCTGGGCTGCCGAGCGGCTGAGGAGTCCAACGGATGGTGGACCGCGGACCGGTAGTCGTCCCCGAACGTGTCCCGCAGGGCGGCGTCCAGCACCGAGTCGGCGCGTTGGACCGCCAGTGCCCTGGCAGCCTGCTCCAGGGGCGACGACAACGCCGACAGCGCGTGCCCCGTCACGACGTGGGGCGAGAATTCAGCGGCCAGCCAGCCCAGCAACCAACCGGCGGCCGCGGGCGAACCGCGCAGCACCAACGAACCCGTCTGAAGGGTCCGATGACATCGGGCGGGGACCCCGTCGATCGAAATACTCATGGCTGTCGGCTCCCTTGAGTTGTCGGGCGCCACGCTAGCGAACCACGTCGGCCGAAACGGTGATTTCCCGCGATACCTCCGGTCAGAATCAGATAACCGCAGACCAAGGCCCTAAATCCGCGTTCGCGACACGGCCCGGATAGACTCTGACCCGCTGCCTCCGTAGCTCAGTCGGATAGAGCAAGGGCCTTCTAATCCCTAGGTCGCAGG
>JBAXUD010000522.1:0-2536 GCA_037129875.1 Mycobacteriaceae bacterium | reverse complement strand
GAGCTCATCCCGCGCCAGCAGTTCGAGGTCCCGATCCAGGCCGCCATCGGGTCGAAAATCATTGCCCGCGAGAACATCCGGGCTATCCGCAAGGACGTGCTCGCCAAGTGCTACGGCGGCGACATCACCCGTAAGCGCAAACTGCTGGAGAAGCAGAAAGAGGGTAAGAAGCGGATGAAGACCATCGGGCGGGTCGAGGTCCCGCAGGAGGCCTTCGTCGCTGCACTGTCCACCGACGCCGCCGGTGACAAGCCAGGTGACAAGGCGCGGAAGTAGGGGGCCATTACTCACGACTCTCCGGTCGTTCGGGGGCGACCGGCACGCGGTCTCGGCGCTGCGCTGAGTTGCGTGTTCCTGGCCGGGTGCTCGGCCACCGTGATCGGTGTCCCACTGCGCCAGCAGTCCACCCGGCTGCAACAGGTGCTGCCCACCCCCGACCAGGTCGCCCAAGCGGTCGGTAATCCCCTGGTGCCGACCGGCCCGGAAATCACCGGCTCTATCGCACTGCTGCCCAACGGCATTCGGGACACCAACGACGTCACCCCGCTCGACTGCCTGGGTGCTGCGACCCCGCTGATGCGTGCGGTCTACGAGCAGGGTGAGGTGCGCGATGTCGCGCTGAGGGACTTTTCCGGCTACGGCAAGGGGCTGACGGTCTCCAGCGTGCACACCGGGGTGGTGCGGTTCGCCTCCAACGCCGATGCCGCACGGATGTTCTCCACCTTCATGACCCGGTGGACCGCCTGCGACAACATCACTGTGAATGTGAACCTCACCCCTACTTCAGCGTTGGAGTGGACGGTGACCGACGTGCGTCAGGTCGGCGGGATCCTGTCCTCGGTCGTGCTCAGCGGTGAGACCGGCGATCAGCCGGCGTTCCCGACAGAGCACGCCGTCGGCCTGGCCGGCGATTGCATCGTCGATGTGGACGTCGCGGTCACCGATGAGGTGCCGGCGCGGCGAGTCGCCACCACCCGCGCCATCGACCTCGTCGGGCTGATCGTCGAGAACATCCGTCGCAGCCGCTGAGCGCCAGACGGAAACCGGTTCTCTAAGCTGCACCCATGCCCCGAATCACCGTTGCATTCTCGCTTGTGTACATCGCGCTCGGCCTGGCCGGCTTCTTCCTGACCGGCGCCGTCCACAAGACCGCCCTGATACCGGCCGTCATCGGCGCGGTACTGCTGGTGCTGGGCCTGCTCGGCGGCAAGGAGAACCTGCGCAAGCACGTCATGCACGCCGCCCTGCTGGTCGGCCTGCTGGCACTGCTGGGCACCGTCGGCTCGCTGGCGAAGCTGCCTGCGGCATTCGCCGGTACCGCGCTGCGCCCCGGAGCCGTCTACGCCCAGGCCGCCACGGCGATCCTGTCGGTGGTCTTCCTGGCCTTCGGGGTGCGGTCCTTCATCGCAGCCCGGCGCGCCCGCACCGCCTGATTCCGCTGCGGCACAGGTGTTCTTCGGTACCGGGGCGGCCCCGAACCGGTCCGTCACCGACCCGATCTGCCCACCGGGCACGGCCTTCGCCGCGGCGGTGGAGACCGTCCGCCGCGGCGAGCGGAACCTCGAGGCCGCTGCCGCGGACCTGATCGGGCGGTTGACCGAGCCTGAGTTGCTGTGGCTCCTCGACGGCGACCTGACGGTCCGGCGGGGCTTGGCTCAAATGGCGCAGCGATACAACAAGGTCCCGTTCGAGGCCGGCCGTATCGACCGGCTCGGCATACCCGGCATCCAGTTCACCGACGGTCCACGCGGTGTGGCACTGGGGGCATCGACCGCGTTTCCGGTTGCCATCGCCCGGGCCGCGACGTGGGATCCTGATGTGGAAACAACCGTCGCCGACGCCATCGGAGCCGAGGCGCGCGCGCAGGGCGCCAACCTGTGGGCCGGCATCTGCATCAACATCCCCTATGCCCCCGGCTGGGGGCGGACACAGGAGACCTACGGCGAGGATCCGATGCTGGTGGGCGCAATGGGCGCCGCGTCGGTGCAGGGCGTGAACCGGTGGCTGCTCTCCTGTGTCAAACACTTCGCGCTCAACTCGATGGAGGAGGCGAGGTTCCGGGTCGACGTCCGGGTCGACGAGGACGTGCTGCGTGAGGCATTCCTGCCGCACTTCCGCACCGTCGTCGACGCCGGCGTGGATTGTGTGATGAGCGCCTATAACTCGGTGAACGGAACCTGGGCAGGGCAGAACAGGCACCTGCTCACCGACATCCTGCGCGAGGAGTGGGGCTTCACCGGATTCGTGATGACCGACTTCATCTGGGGACTTCGCGACCCGATCGGATCGGTGGCCGCCGGGCAGGACCTGGAGATGCCATTCCGTCAGCAACGCGCAGCGACCCTGCCCGCGGCCCTGGCGGACGGCCGACTGCGGCGAGCCGACGTCGAACGCGCTGCGCACCGCCAACTTTCGGCCCAGATCCGGCTCGCTCTGCGCGCCCGCCCGCATCCGCCCGCCGCTGTGGTCGCCGCGGCCGAGCACCGGCGATTGGCCCGGGAGGTGGCCTGCCGCGGGGCGGTGCTGCTTCGCAACT
>JBAXUD010000521.1:0-2549 GCA_037129875.1 Mycobacteriaceae bacterium | reverse complement strand
CTTAGGCTGCTGTCGTGCCTCTCTACGCCGCCTACGGGTCCAACATGGATCCCGAGCAGATGCTGCAGCGGGCACCGCACTCCCCGATGGCCGGCACCGGGTGGCTGCACGGTTGGCGGCTGACCTTCGGCGGCGAGGACATCGGCTGGGAAGGGGCGCTGGCGACTCTGGTCGAGGACGTCGCTTCCAGCGTGTTCGTGGTCCTCTACGACGTCACCGCCGCCGACGAGCAGAACATGGATCGTTGGGAGGGCTCCGAATTGGGCCTGCACAAGAAGATCCGATGTCGCATCAACCGCGAGTCCTCCGACACCACGACCGAGCCCGTTCTGGCCTGGCTGTACGTCGTGGACGCCTGGGAGGGCGGACTGCCGTCGGCCCGCTACCTCGGGGTGATGTCGGATGCCGCGGAGGTCGCCGGCGCGCCGGCGGAGTATGTGCACGACATCCGGACGCGCCCGGCCCGCAATATCGGACCCGGCCCCGCCGAATAAGGACTGAGCCCCGCCGAATAAGGACTGAGCCCCGCCGAATAAGGACTGGGGCACCAGCCGAGTTCGGCCATCGCCCGCTCACTGGAGGCGATGAGCACCACCGGTCACCAGCAGCTTCACTCGAACTCGCCGGCGCGTTCGATGATGTTGACCAACACGCGGACCCCGACGGCCAGGGCCCGCTCGTCGAGATCGAAGTTCGGCTGGTGCAGATCCAATTGATCACCTTCGCCGCTCCACACACCGAGCCGCGCCATCGCGCCGGGCACATCCTCGAGGTACCAGGAGAAGTCCTCACCACCGCCGGACTGGCGGGTATCGGCCAGCACATCCGGACCGACCGCCTCGATTGCATGGGTCATGATCTGGGTGGAGCGTTCCTCGTTGACCACCGGCGGCACCCCGCGCCGGTACTGCAGCGAATGCTCGATACCAAGCGGGGCCAGCAGACCCGAAACCGTCTCGCTGACAATGCCTTCCATCTCCAACCAGGTTTCCCGGCTGGCGGTCCGCACGGTGCCGGCCAACGTCCCGATCTGGGGAATGGCGTTGGCGGCCACGCCGGCATTGGCTGCGCCCCACACCATCACCGTGCCGTGGCGAGGGTCGATGCGCCGGGAGAGCACACCGGGCAACCCGGTGATGAGGGTGCCCATCCCGTACACCAGATCGGAGGTCAGGTGCGGCCGCGAGGTGTGCCCGCCCGGTGAATGCAGGGTGATCTCGATGGAGTCGGCCGCCGAGGTGATCGGCCCGGCGGTGATGGCCACCCGACCGACCGCCAGGCGCGGGTCGCAGTGCAGGGCGAAGATGCGCGATACCCCGTTCAACGCTCCGGCGGCGATGGCGTCGAGTGCGCCGCCGGGCATCAACTCCTCGGCGGGTTGGAAGATCAGCCGGACTCCCATCGGCAATTCCGGCGCCGAGGCAAGGGCGGTGGCCGCGCCGAGCACCATCGCGGTGTGCGCGTCGTGCCCGCAGGCATGCGCCACCCCGGGCACCGTCGAGGTGTAGGCCGCTCCCGTCCGCTCCGCCATGGGCAGTGCGTCCATATCGGCTCGCAACGCGATCCGGGGCGTGTGTTCCGGGCCGAAGTCACACGTCAGTCCGGTTCCGCCGCGCAGCGCCTTGGGGTTGAGCCCCGCCTCGACAAGGCGGTCCGCGACGAACTGGGTAGTGGCGAACTCCTGCCGTCCCAGTTCGGGATGACGGTGGATGTGCCGGCGCCACGCGACCAGATCGTCGTAGTGCGCAGCAAGCCACGACTCCGCGCTGTCGGCCAAGGACATCGGGCAAGTATCTCACCGCGGTTAGGCTTCGTGGCTGTGAGTCCAGACGCCACTTGGGCGGCCGCCGCGTTAGCCGAGTGCACCGGGGTGGACCACCACGATGTCGCCGTCGTCCTCGGGTCGGGCTGGGGCCCCGCCGCCGCCGCGTTCGGGACACCGACCGCCCGGATCCCGATGGCTGAGCTCCCGGGCTTCCTGCCGCCGAGCGCCGACGGCCACCAAGGCCATGCGTTGTCGCTGCTGGTCGGAGATAAACGGGTGCTGGTGTTCGTCGGCCGCATCCACGCCTACGAGGGCCATGACCTGGGCCTGGTGGTCCATCCCGTGCGCACCGCGTGTGCCGCCGGTGCCGGCGTCGTCATCCTGACGAACGCGGCCGGCGGACTTCGCGCGGACTACCGGGTCGGCCAGCCGGTACTCATCGGGGACCACCTCAACCTGACGGCACGTTCACCACTGGTGGGCGCGCAGTTCGTCGATCTGGTCGACGCCTACTCCCCGCGACTGCGGGAGTTGGCCCGCACCGTGGACCCGACGCTGGCCGAGGGCGTCTACGCGGCTGTACCCGGGCCGCACTACGAGACCCCCGCGGAGGTGCGCATGCTGCGCACCCTGGGAGCCGATCTGGTGGGGATGTCGACAGTCCACGAGACCATCGCGGCGCGGGCCGCCGGGGCCGAGGTACTCGGGGTGTCTCTGGTGACCAACCTGGCCGCCGGGATGACCGGAGAGCCGTTGCGCCATGACGAGGTGCTGGCCGCAGGCC
>JBAXUD010000520.1:0-2553 GCA_037129875.1 Mycobacteriaceae bacterium | reverse complement strand
CGGTGATCGACGCCAGGCTCCAGTTCCAGGCGTCGAGGACGGATGAGAGCGGAGTTCCGTCGGGGAACACCATGCGGACCGGTCCGCCTTGGTCGTAAGGGATAGGGGCGCCGTCGCGCTTCGTCGCAATCAGCGCCTGGGATCCCACCATCGGCGCGGCGGCGCCGGCGTAGTGGTAGTCGTTGATCGCGACGGTGTTGATGGTGGCGGTGTCCGGGATTCCGGCCTTGGAGAGGACCGTGGCGAGTGGCACGCCGCTGAACGTCTGGCGCTTCTTCACGAACGGCTCATCGATGGTGATGGTGGTGCTGCCCAGTGCGTTCAGTTGGTCGAGTGTGAGCGAAAGTGGCGCGCTGCCGCCCTTCACCGTCAGAACCGGCTCATTGGGCGCCGGTGGGTCGATCGAGGGGACACCGTAGGGGTTGGTGGTCGATGGGCTGGCCTGGGCCGTGGCCGATCCGGTCGATGAGGCCGATGAGGGTGCGGCGGTCGGCTTGTTGTCCGTGCCGACGCCGCAGCCGGCAAGGCTGACCACGGCGAGAACCACGGCGATGGCGACAGATGGAGATCTGTTCCGCATCAGCCGACCGTACTTGATCTGGACTTTTGTTTCGTGGGAAAAGCTGTCCCGAGCAGGCGACATCGGGTGACGAAGGGCTAATCTTCGAAGCGAGCCAATCGGTGTGCGACGGGAGGTTGGCCAATGTTGATGCGTTACCTCAAAGCCCAGGGGATGGTGCTGCTGTGCGGCGGGCTGGTCGGGCCGATCTTTCTGGCCGTCTACTTCGCGCTCGGCCCGATGGCCCGGCCGTACATCAACTGGATGTTCTGGGTGGGACTGTTCATCACCGCGGTGGACGTCCTGGCGGCCCTGGCGCTGGCGAACTTCGGGGCCAAGTCCGCGGCCAAACATGATGAGCTCACCCGGCAGGGCATCCTGGCTGCGGCCCGGACCACCGGCATTTCCGACACCGCGTGGTTCGTCAACGACCAGCAGATGATCAAGGTGAATCTGCACGTCGACATTCCCGGGCAGCCGGGTTTCGACGTGCAGGAGACCATGGCGGCCAGCCCCACCCGGATGCAGATTCTCAACGCCCACACCTTGGTGGTGCTGGTGGAGCCGGGCACCAGCAACTACGAGATCGACTGGGACGCAAGCGCATTGATCGCCGGCGTCGTCCCCGCGCAGTTCACCCTCGACGAGGATCGCAAGACCTACGACCTCACCGGCCAGGCCGGACCGCTGATGCAGATCCTGCAGGTGCTGCACGCCAACCAGATTCCGCTCAGCGGAGCCATCGACATCCGCTCCAATCCCGTTGTGCGCCAACAGGTGATGGAGATCGTTCGTCGCGCCGGTACCGCAGCACCGGCCGCAGCGCCGACCCCCGGGGTGATCGCCGCGGCGCCACTGCCGGCCACCTTCGCGGCACCCCCGCCGCCGACCGTGTCGCAGCGCCTGCAGGAACTCGAGACACTGCGGGCCACCGGCACGATCACCGACGAGGAGTACAGCGCCAAGCGCGGGGATATCCTCGCCGACCTCTGAGCGCCCCCGCAGCGCGGAAGGAAACTGAAACGCGTTCCAGTTTCCTTGCTAGCCTGACGCGGGGCCGCAGCCGGGCGGCTCTGGTCAGCGAAAGGACGGCGAATGGGCGATCTGGCAGGACGAGTCGCATTCGTGACGGGGGCCGCGCGCGGCCAGGGCCGCGCTTACGCGGTGCGAATGGCGCGGGAGGGCGCCGAGGTCATCATCAGCGACATTTGCGCCCCGGTCTCCGAGACGATTCCCTACGCCGGCGCGACGCCCGAGGACCTGGCAGAGACCGCCCGACTGGTGGAAGCCGAGGGACGTGCGGTGCTGTCCCGGACGGTCGACATCCGCGACGACGCCGCGCTGCGCCAGCTGGTCGCCGACGGTATCGAGCGGTTCGGCCGGCTGGACGTTCTGGTGGCCAACGCAGGGGTGCTCAGCTGGGGCCGGCTATGGGAGCTTTCCGATGAACAGTGGAACACCGTCATCGACGTCAATCTCACCGGCACCTGGCGCACCCTGCGGGCGGTGATACCGGCGATGATCGACGCCGGCAACGGCGGCTCCATCATCATCGTCAGTTCGTCGGCCGGGCTGAAGGCCACGCCGGGCAACGGTCACTATGCCGCCTCCAAGCACGGTCTGACGTCGATGACGAACACCCTGGCGATCGAGCTCGGGGAATTCGGCATCCGGGTCAATTCCATCCACCCGTATTCCATTGCCACGCCGATGATCATGAACGATGCGATGCTGGCGGTGCTCGGCAAGCACCCGAGCTTTCTGCACAGCTTCGCGCCGATGCCGTACCAACCGCCGGCGAAATCCTCCAAGGAGGCCAAGCGCAGTGACTTCATGTCGGCCGAGGAGGCCGCCGAGGTGGTGGTCTGGCTGGCCGGTGACCGGTCGGGTCTGCTGTCGGGCTCGCAGATCTCCATCGACCGCGGCGTGATGAAGTACTAGCCCGGTAGCACCAGCACCGGCACCGGGCTCACGCGCAGGATCTTGGTGCCGCG
>JBAXUD010000052.1:0-12714 GCA_037129875.1 Mycobacteriaceae bacterium | reverse complement strand
CACCGGTTCATGGTGCTGCCGCTGTCCGCGCGCACCCCGGCCGCCCTGGTCCAGACGGCGGCGAACTACCGCAACTGGCTGAGCGAGCATCCCGGCGTGACCCTCGCCGATGGCACGTCCGCCGACGTGACCCTGGCCGACGTGTGCCTGACCGCCGGAGCCGGGCGCGCCCACTTCGAGCAGCGCGCCGCGCTGGTGGTGAACTCGCTGGAGTCCGCGCGCGAGTTGCTCGACGCACTGGCCGACGATCGGCCGGCCCCCGGTCTGGTGCGCGGCGACTGCGCCGACGCCCCCAAGACGGCGTGGCTGTTCCCCGGGCAGGGCAGTCAGTACGTCGGCATGGCCCGGGAACTGTTCGACACCGAACCGGTGTTCGCCGAGACCATGACCCGGTGCGCGGAGGCGGTCGCCGACGTCATCGACAGGCCTCTGCTGGACGTCATCTTCGATACCGACGCCGGACCGGACGGCGCGGAAGCCCTGCAGCAAACCCGCCACGCCCAGCCCGCGATCTTCGCCGTGGAGATGGGCCTGGCCAGGCTCTGGCAGTCGTGGGGCTTCGAGCCTGATGTGTTGCTCGGCCACAGCGTCGGGCAGTACGCGGCGGCCTGCGTCGCGGGCGTGTTCAGCCTCGAGGACGGCGCCCGTCTGCTGGCCGAGCGCGGCCGGCTCTTCGGTGACCTGCCCGCGGGCGGACGGATGGCGGCGATCTTCGCCGCCCCGGAACGGGTCGAGCGCCTCACCGACGAATTCCCGAGCCTGTCGGTGGCCGCCTACAACGGCGCCAACACCGTTCTGTCAGGACCCGGATCCGACCTCGAGCAGGCAGTCACCCGGTTGACGGCCGACGGTGTCCGCTGCGACTGGCTCGACACCAGCCACGCATTCCACTCCGCACTGCTGGATCCGGCCCTCGACGAGTTCGAGGCCTTTGCCAACGGCTTCGAATTCGGCTCCCCGCAACGGATTCTGATCTGCAACCGGACCGGAGCGGCGCTGGGTCGCAACGCCAAGCTCGACGGCGCCTATTGGCGGCGCCATTCGCGCCAGCCGGTCGAGTTCGCCAAAGGCGTGGCGACGCTGGCCGAGCTCGGCTGCACCATGCTGCTGGAGGTCGGACCGCAGCCGGTGCTCACCGCGGCAGCCCTGCGAGCCTGGCCGGATACGGCGCCCACGCCGAAGGCGATCCCGTCGCTGCGCCGCAACGTGGCCGACCGCCGCCAGATCAGCGAGGCCGTGGCCGGGGCCTACATCGCCGGACACCTGCCCGACTTCGCTGCTCTCGTGCAGGAACCGGCACACAAGATCGACCTGCCGACCTATCCCTTCGAGCATCGCCAGTACTGGTTTGCGGACCGCAAGTCCAAGCCAGACCGGTCCCCCACTCAGAACAGCGCCACCCGCACCGGTGCCGTCCAGCTTCTCGAGGACGGCCGGATCGAGGAACTCGCCGCCCTGCTCGACAGCGAGGGCGGCAGTCATACAACCGCCGAGGTGCTCAACAAGCTTGCTGCACAACATAACCGACAGCGCAGCGCGCAATCGATCGCCGATATCCGTTACGAGATCCGCTGGGAGAAATCCGCGACCGCCCCGTCCGCGGAGGCCGGCGAAGATGCGCTCTGGCTGATCGTCGGCGACGGCGGCGATTCCGGTCCACTGGTCGACGCGCTGACCGCGGGAGGCCATCGGCACCGCGTCATCGGGTTACCGGCCTCGGATGCCGACGAGGAGAGTCTGGTCGCCGAATTGCGCGCGGCAGCCGAGGATGCGTCGACCGTGCGCATCCTGCACGTCGCGGCACTGGACTCCGACTCGTCGTCGATGCGCTCGCTACTGCGGATGCAACACCGCGTCCTGAGCGGTACCCAACGACTGTTCCGCGCGGCCGCCGCCGCGGATCTTCGGGGATCCGTCTGGGTGATCACCCGCGGGGCGCAACGGGTTACCGACGCCGACTCCGTCTCGCCGGAGCAGAGCAGCCTGTGGGGATTCGGTCGCGCCGCCGCCCTGGAGTATCCGCAGGTGTGGGGCGGACTCGCCGACCTGTCCGGTGCCGGCGCCGATGACTGGCCACAGTTGGTCAGACGCATCGCCGCGCGTGAGCCGGGCGAGGATCAGATCGCGTTGCGCGAGCATGCAGTCCACGTCCCGAGGTTGGTCCGCCGCACCGGGCAGCCGAACCCGGAGCAACTGCAATTGCGTTCCGGTGCAACCTATCTGGTGACCGGAGGTCTCGGCTCCATCGGACTGGAGATCGCCGGGTATCTGGCCGCGCATGGCGCCGGGCAGTTGGTGCTGACCAGTCGCCGCACACCCGACGACGCCACCCAGGCCCGTATCGACGCGCTGAGCGAACAGCACGGCTGCAGTGTCCGGGTGATCACCGCCGACGTCGCCGACCCGCACGACGTCGCGCGTCTGCTCGCCACGGTGCAGACCGAACTGCCACCCCTGGCCGGCATCGTCCATGCCGCGGGCGAGAACTCGACCACCCCACTGAGTGCGCTGGACAGCGCCGAACTGGACCGCGTCTTCGCCGGGAAGGTTTGGGGTGCTTGGCATCTCAGTGAAGCGATCGCGGATCTGAAACTCGACTTCTTCCTGTCCACCTCCTCGATCTCCTCGGTGTGGGGCAGCTTCGGGCAGAGCGCCTACAGCGCGGCCAACGCCTTCCTCGACGGTTTGACCTGGCGACTGCGCGAGCGGGGGATCGCGGGCGTCAGCGTCAATTTCGGTCCGTGGTCGGCGGGCATGGCCGACTCCGATGCCCGCGCCCAACTCGAACGCCGCGGGGTGCGAACCCTCTCACCCGCCGACGCCCTGGCCGGGATGGCCGACGTGCTGGTGGCGGCCGGATCCGGCACGCCGGAGGCCGTTGTGGCCCGCATCGACTGGGCCCGTTTCCTTCCGATCTACCTGCAGGCCGGCCGGCGTTCCCTGCTCGACGAAGTGGCCCGGGAAGTTCCGGCCTCGGTGTCCGCAGCGCCCGGAGCGTCGGGCCGCACCGCGCTGGTCGAACGACTCACCGCCGCGCCGGTGCAACAGCGCAGGAAACTCGTCCTGAACTTCGTCCGTGACACCGTCGCGGAGGTGACGCGCGTCGACGTGTCCGAGATTCGCGAAGAAGCCGGATTCTTCGACCTCGGTATGGATTCCCTGATGGCGATCGAACTGCGCCGTCAACTCGAGCAGGCCGTCGGCAAGGAGCTGCCGGCGACCCTGGCAATGGATTACCCGCGGCTGTCCGACGTCGCGGACTATCTGCTCAGCGACGTGCTCAGCCTCAACGAGCGGGCGGAATCCCGGGTGTCGGCCCAGCCGGCCTCGCTCACGACCTCGGCGACCGACGAGCCGATCGCCATCATCGCGGTGGCCTGTCGCTTCCCCGGCTCACCCGATCCCGACGCGTACTGGGACGTGCTGTCCGGCGGTGTGGATGCGATCCGCGAGATCCCCGAGGACCGCTTCGACATCGACGAGTATTACGACCCCGATCAGCAGGCACCGGGCAAGATCTACACCCGCAACGGCGGATACCTAGACAGCGTCGACGGATTCGATCCGGAGTTCTTCGGCATCTCCCCACGCGAGGCCGTCTGGATGGATCCGCAACAGCGCCTGATGCTCGAAATCGCCTGGGAGGGAATCGAAAGGGCCGGATACGCACCGGCGGCATTGCGCGGCAGCCGAACCGGAGTCTTCGTCGGGGTGGCCGCCAACGAATATGCGCATCTGATGTCAGGCGACTCGGTCGAGAACCTCGAGGCCTATTTCATCACCGGCAATGCCCTCAACGCCATCGCCGGCCGGGTCGCGTTCACCCTCGGCCTGGAGGGACCCGCGATGGCGATGGACACCGCGTGCAGTTCCTCGCTGGTGGCCGTCCATCAGGCCAGTCAGGCCCTGCACTCCGGTGACTGCGACATGGCCCTGGCCGGTGGGGTCAACATTCTGCTGAGCCCGGCGTCCATGGTCGCCGCCTCCCGCGCCCGGATGCTGGCCCCCGACGGCCACTGCAAGACCTTCGACGCCGCAGCCGACGGTTACGTCCGCGGCGAAGGCTGCGGTGTCCTGGTGCTCAAGCGCCTCAGCGATGCCCAGCGCGACGGCGACCGAATCTGCGCGGTCATCCGCAGCAGTGCGGTCAATCAGGACGGCGCCTCCAGCGGTCTGACGGTGCCCAATGGTGGTGCACAACAACGACTCATCGCTTCGGCCCTGGGCCGCGCAGGTCTGACCGGTGGGGATGTCGACTATCTCGAAGCGCACGGCACCGGCACCCCCCTGGGTGACCCGATCGAGGTGCAGGCCGCCGCGGCGGTCTACGGCGCCGGCCGCGATCCGAACCGGCCCCTGCTGATGGGAACGGCGAAGACCAACATCGGACACCTGGAGTCCGCTGCCGGCGTCGCCGGTCTGATCAAGGTCGTGCTGTCGCTGCAGAACGAACTGCTTCCGAACATCCTGCATTTCCACAACCCCAACCCGCACATCCCGTGGGACTCCCTGCCGGTTCAGGTCGTGGAGAAGCCGACGCCGTGGCAGCCCAATGGCCGGCCGCGACGAGCCGGTGTCAGTTCGTTCGGGTTCACCGGCACCAACGCCCATGTGCTGATCGAAGAGGCGCCACTTCCATCGGCAGCCGAGGAATTCCCGGACGACGGTGCCGGCGACGGTGCGGCGCCGGAGACCCCGCGCGAGCCGTGGAGCGTCCTGCCGCTGTCTGCGCGGTCTGCGCAAGGCCTGGTGGCGTTGGCGCAGCGTTACTCATCTTGGCTCGAGGCGCACCCCGAAGCCTCGATCGCCGACGTGTGCTTCACCGCCGGGTCGGGACGTTCCCACTTCGAGCACCGCGCGGCACTGGTCGCCAACTCCGTTCATGAAACCCGACTGCTGCTCGAGGATCTGGTGGCCGGCACGCAACGACCCGGCCTGGTCCGTGGCGCGTGCACCGACCCGCCGACCACGGCCTGGTTCTTCCCCGGCCAGGGCAGCCAGTACCCCGGTATGGCGCGCGAACTGTTCGACACCGAGCCGGTATTCGCCGAAGTCGTGCGGCGCTGCGCCGAGGCCGTCGATCCGATGCTGCCGCGTCCGCTTCTGGACGTGTTGTTGTCCACCGATCGCGACGCCGTAGAAACGTTGCGGCACACCTCGTTTGCCCAACCGGCGATCTTCGCCGTCGAGATGGGTCTGGCCCGGCTGTGGCAGTCCTGGGGCATCGAACCCGACGTGGTGCTCGGACACAGCGTTGGTCAGTATGCGGCCGCCTGTGTGGCCGGGGTGTTCACCCTCGAGGACGGCGCACGGTTGATCGCCGAACGTGGCCGGCTGTTCGGCAGCCTTCCGGCCGGCGGCCGGATGGTCGCGGTGTTCGCCGATCCCGAATACGTGGTGGGGGCCGCGGAGAGTTTCCCGCGTGTTTCCGTCGGCGCCTACAACGGCCGCAACACCGTGCTGTCGGGCCCCAGCGAGGATCTGGACCAGATCGTCGCGGCCTGCAGCCAGGACGGGACGCGGTGCACCTGGCTGGAAACGTCGCACGCATTCCACTCGGAGTTGCTCGATCCGGTGCTCGACGAATTCGAGGCCTTCGCCGCGCAGTTCACCTATGCCGCGCCGACCCTTCCACTGGTCTGCAACCGCACCGGTGCGGTGCTCGCCGCGGATACACCGCTGGACGCTCAGTATTGGCGCAAGCATTCCCGTCAGCCTGTGCAGTTCACCGAAAGTGTCGCCACCGTAGCCGCTTTGGGGTGCTCGGTGCTGATGGAGATCGGGCCGCAACCGATCCTCACCGCCGGCGCGCTGCAGATCTGGCCCGAGTCCGCCGCTGTGCCTACCGCGATCGTGTCACTGCGCAAGGGCGCCAACGCGCAGCGTCAGATGACCGAAGCGCTCGCCGCCGCCTACATCCACGGGCACCGACCCGACTTCGCCGCCCGGCAGCACACGCCGGGCACGCGGCTGGAACTGCCCACCTACCCGTTCCAGCGCCGCCGCTATTGGCCCAAAGTCTCGGGAATCCGGTCTGACGGTACGGCCGCGTCCGGAATCCTCGGAAGTGCAAAGGATCTGGCCTCAGGCGACACCGTCTACAGCACCGTCGTGTCGGTCAAGACGCAACCGTGGTTGGCGCATCACGTCATCTACGGCACGGTGGTCGTTCCCGGGGCGACCTACGCGGCCATGGCGTTGGCCGCCGCGGGGGCACCGGCGCGGGTGAAAGAAGTCTTCTTCTACGAGCCGATCATTTTGCCCGAGAAGGCCTCCCGTGAAGTTCAGCTCACCATGCACCCGCTGGATTCCGAGGGCGGTTGGAAGTTCCAGGTCCACAGCCGTCCCTACGGAGTTCGCGACGCCGAGTGGTCGCTGAACTCCGACGGCACCGTGCTCACGGGTGCCGATGCAGAAGCGGATGCGGTCACGTCACCCGATCCCGTCGACGAGGCGATCGAACGGTTGACGCGCATCAATCCGCAACAGCTGTTCGAAACCTTCAACGACATGGAACTGGCCTGGGGCCCCACCTGGTCGGGCTCGCTGAAATCGCTGTGGACCGGTGATGGCGAAGCGATCGGCGACGTCTCCGTCGGCGAGGAACTGGCTGAGCATCTCGGCAGCGAGCCAATCCACCCGGTGTTGCTCGACCTGTGCACGGGCGTGGCCTTCCCAGCCTTCCCGGCACTGTTGGCCGCCGAGCACGGGGTGTCGGATCTGTTCCTTCCGCTGCGCTACGGCCAGGTCGAGTTGCGTGAGCGCATGCCCCGACGGTTCTACTGCCGGGCACGCTGGCATGCCGGCGGCGTGGACGGCGAGACGCAGGTCTTCGATATCGACTTCCTGGACCGCGACGGCCACCGCCTGGGTGGTATCAGCGAGTTCACGGTTAAGCGCGCGCCCCGCGAGGCGCTGCTGCGCGGGCTCGGCGGCGACGCGACCCGGCTGCTCTACACCCTGGGCTGGCATGAGTCCGCGGCGCCGGACAGTGTGGATACGGACGAGAGGGCCAAGACCACAGACGGCACCTGGCTGATCGCCGGCTTCGACGAGCTCGCGGCGAAACTGCCGGGAACCGTCAGGCTCGCTCCCGCCGCCGATCGGCACGCTTGGCAGCAGGCGTTCACCGACGCCGCCGGGACCGGCAAGCCTGTCACCGGGATCGTATGGCGCAGCCCCGGTCAGCCGGGCGTCGACGTTTCCGGCGAGGAACTGGCGGCGCGCCTGGAAACCGAGATCGGCACCCTGCTCGCCGCCGCGCAGACCGCATTGGCCGAGGAGAAGCTCAATCTCCCTGGCGGGCTGTGGATCATCACCGAGCGGGCAGTCGCGACAGAGCCCGGCGAACCGGTCGACCCGGTGAATGCGGCGCTGTGGGGACTTGGGCGCACCATCATCGCCGAACAGCCGACCCTGCGCTGCCGGCTGGTGGACGTCGACGCCTCCGATGATTCGGCGACTTGGCTGGCCGGCGCACTCGGTACCCCGGTCGTGGAACCCGAAGTCGCCGTGCGACAAGGGAAGTTCCTCGTCCCACGCCTTCTGCACTGGGCGCGCAGCGGCCATCTCCCGATGCCGCGCAGCGACGACTACGTCCTGGCCCCGACCGAACGTGGTGCCATCGACAACCTCCGCCTGACCGAGACCGACGTGGAGCCGCCCGCGGCGAACGAGGTCCAGGTCCGGGTGGAGGCTGCCGGCCTGAACTTCCGCGACATCCTCAACGTGCTGGGCCTCTACCCGGGCGATCCCGGTCCGATCGGCGGGGACCTGTGCGGCATCGTCACCCAAATCGGCTCCGAGGTATCCGGATTCGAGGTCGGCCAACGCGTCTTCGGATCCATGCAGGGCGCGTTCGCCAGTCGGCTCAATGTGCCGGTGCAACTGCTGGCGCCGGTGCCGCCCGGCATCGATCCGGTCGGCGCGGCGACCATCCCGGCTGCGGCGCTCACCGCCCGGCTCGCGTTCGACTGGGCGCAACTCAAGCCCGGTGACCGGGTGCTCATCCACGCCGCCAGCGGTGGTGTGGGGATGGCCGCGATCCAATTGGCGCGCCAGCACGGTGCGACGGTTTTCGCGACCGCGAGCGCCTACAAGCGGGCGACACTGCGCAATATGGGTGTCGAGTACGTCTATGACTCGCGCACAACGGATTTCGCCGATCAGATCCTGGCAGACACCGGCGGCGCGGGTGTTGACGTGGTGCTCAACAGCCTCACCGGCGAAGGCTTCATCGAGGCGACGGTGCGAGCCACGGCCAAGGGCGGACGTTTCGCCGAGATCGCCAAACGCGATATCTGGACCGCCGAGCAGATGGCCGCGGTACGCCCCGACATCGACTACGAAATCGTCGCGCTGGATGTGACGATGATGACCGATCCCGACCACATCCAGCGGCTGATGGTCGAGGTGTCCGAAGGGTTGGCCAGCGGCGAGTGGACACCGGTGCCGTCCGAGGTCTATCCGCTGACCGAGGCGCGCGCCGCGTTCCGCCGCATGCAACAGGCCCGGCATATCGGCAAGATCGTGGTTCAGATGCCGAAACCCCTTGCGCCGCGCGCTGATCGAAGCTATCTGGTGACCGGCGGTCTCGGTGCGCTCGGACTGCACACGGCTGCGTACCTGGCACAGCTCGGCGCCGGCGACATCGTGTTGACGAGCCGTCGCGGCCCCGATGCCGAAGCAGAAGATGCCATCGCCGCCATGACGGAACGCTTCCACTGCCGCGTCCACGTCTTCACCGCCGACGTCGGTGACGAATCCGAGGTCGCCGCTCTGCTGGAGCGGATCCGCTCGGAGTTGCCGCCACTGGGCGGCGTGGCGCATCTGGCGGGCGTGCTCGACGATGCACTGTTGCCGCAGCAGAGTCTGGAGCGGTTCCGGACGACTATGCGGCCCAAGGCCTTCGGCGCCCACCACTTGCATCGGCTGACCAAGGACGACGATCTGGAGTTCTTCATCCTGTACTCGTCGGCGTCGGCCGTGCTGGGCTCGCCGTCCCAGGCGAACTACGCATGCGCCAACGCACTGCTCGACGGAATTGTCGCCCAGCGCAGAGCCCAGGGCCTGGTGGCGACAGCCGCCAACTTCGGCCCATGGGGCCGCGGCGGCATGGCCAGTTCCGAGGCGGCGCTGGCCAATCTGAGTGCCCAGGGCATGATGCCGCTTGAACCGAGTGCCGCACTGGCCGCCCTCGGCGAGGTCGTCCGCCATGGAACCGGCCAGGCCATCGTGCTCAAGGCCAACTGGCAGCGCACCGCGAAGATGCTGGGCGGCATTCGCCCGCCGCTGCTGGACCAGGTGCTGCCCACCGGTGACGGCGCGACGTCCGGGGACAGCGAGTTGCTGCGGCAACTCCAGGAGATTCCGGTGGCGCAGCGGGTGGGGTTCATCACCGAATTCCTGCAGCGCGAAGTGCAGGGTTTCCTCCGGCTCGCGCAGCCCCCCGCCGCAAGCAACAGGTTCCTGGACCTCGGCACGGACTCGCTGATGGCGGTCGAACTCCGCAACCGGTTGTTCGGGCAGTTCGGCGGCAAGTTCGATATCAGCCCGACTGCGGTGTTCGACTATCCGACGCTCGGGGAGCTCGCCGCGCATCTGGTCTCGCAACTGCCCGATTCGGATCTGTCGACGGACCCCGACGGTGCCCTCCCCGAGTCCGAGGCGTCACCCACTTCGAAGGACTGAACCGACACCGCAGTCTCCGCCGCTGAACTGGGGCGATTGAGGTTGCTCACATTGGGTTGCGCTGGAGTTACCGATCGGTATAAATTCACTAATGTTACCGGTGGGTAACTTAGGATCTAAGTACCCAACCTTGAAGTACAGACCGCATCAGGTGGCGTTCTCGTCGAGGAGGAATAGTGGGCCACTACAAGAGCAATGTCCGTGACCAGGTCTTCAACCTGTTCGAAGTTTTCGGGCTCGACAAGGCCCTGGGTCAAGGGACGTTCGCCGACCTCGACGCAGACACCGCCAAGGAGATGCTCGGCGAGATGGCCCGCTTGGCCGAGGGGCCGATTGCGGACTCCTTTGTCGAAGGCGATCGCAATCCGCCGGTCTTCGATCCGAAGACCCACTCCGTGACCATCCCCGCGGCGTTCAAGAATTCCGTGAAGGCCTTCATCGACGGTGGCTGGGACAAGGTCGGCCTGGTCGAGGAACTCGGCGGTGTGCCGGCACCCAAGGCTCTGCTGTGGGCGCTGCATGAGCACGTGCTGGGCGCCAACCCCGCGGTGTGGATGTACGGCGGTGGCTCGGGCTTTGCCTCGATCGTCTACCACCTCGGTACCGAGGAGCAGAAGAAGTGGGCCATGCTCGCCGCCGAGCGCGGCTGGGGCTCCACGATGGTGCTGACCGAGCCGGACGCCGGTTCCGACGTCGGCGCCGGCCGCACCAAGGCGGTCAAGCAGGAGGACGGCTCCTGGCACATTGACGGCGTCAAGAGGTTCATCACCTCGGCTGACTCCGACGACATGTTCGAGAACATCCTGCATCTGGTGCTGGCCCGCCCCGAGGGCGCCGGACCGGGCACCAAGGGTCTGTCGCTGTTCATCGTGCCGAAGTTCCTCTTCGATCCCGAGACCGGCGCACCCGTCGAGCGCAACGGTGCCTTCGTCACCAATGTCGAGCACAAGATGGGCCTGAAGATCTCGACGACCTGTGAGCTGACCTTCGGTCAGCACGGTGTTCCGGCCAAGGGCTGGCTCGTCGGCGAGGTCCACGCGGGCATCGCGCAGATGTTCGACGTTATCGAGCAGGCCCGGATGATGGTGGGCACCAAGGCCATTGCCACCCTGTCGACCGGCTACCTCAACGCGCTCGAGTACGCCAAGTCTCGCGTCCAGGGCGCTGATCTGACCCAGATGATGGACAAGACCGCTCCACGCGTCACCATCACCCACCATCCCGACGTCCGGCGCAGCCTGATGACGCAGAAGGCCTACGCCGAAGGGTTGCGGGCGCTGTACCTGTTCACCGCGACCTACCAGGATGCCGAGGTCGCCAAGACTCTGCACGACGTAGAGCCCGAGTTGGCGATGAAGGTGAACGACCTGTTGCTGCCGATCGTCAAGGGCTGCGGATCGGAGCAGGCCTACGCCAAGCTCACCGAGAGCCTTCAGACGTTCGGCGGATCCGGCTTCCTGCAGGACTACCCGGTCGAGCAGTACATCCGCGACGCCAAGATCGACTCGCTCTACGAGGGCACCACGGCCATCCAGGCCCAGGACTTCTTCTTCCGCAAGATCATTCGCGATAAGGGAGTGGCCCTGGCGCACGTCGCCGGCCAGATCGACGGGTTCATCAAGAACGAGTCCGGCAACGGCCGCCTCAAGACCGAGCGTGCGCTGCTCAAGACCGCCCTGGAGGACGTCCAGGGCATGGCGGCTGCGCTGACCGGTTACCTGATGGCGGCCCAGGAAGACCCCAAGAGCATCTACAAGGTGGGCCTGGGTTCGGTGCGCTTCCTGATGAGCGTGGGCGACCTGGTGATGGGCTGGCTGCTGCTGCGCCAGTCGGCAGTGGCCATGGCCGCCCTCGACGCCGGCGCCGCCGGTGCCGACCGCTCGTTCTACGAGGGCAAGATCGCGGCCGCGTCGTTCTTCGCAAAGAACTTCCTGCCGCTGTTGTCCGCCATCCGCCAGACGGTGGAGTCCGTCGACAACGAAGTGATGGAACTCGACGAAGCGGCCTTCTAGGCCCTTCGCGCACGGCGGCCCCGGGACATTCGTCCCGGGGCCGCCGTCATTTCTGGCGACCATTTCGGCGGACCTGGCCGGCGACCGCGAACTCATGACCTAGGACCCTTCCCATTCGGGCCGCAGTTGCTACCGTCGGGAACGTGACCGAACCTCCGGTGAAGTCCGGAAACGACAAACCTGCATCCAGCCCCCCTGCCAGTCGTGCTCCGCTGGGCGATATCGCCGGATCGTTCGTGAAGGCCGGTGGCTACTACGCGCGGTCATGGAGCGCCTACCTCGGTGGCGTCCAGAGCGACCTGCCCGTGGCGCGGCCCACCCTGTCGCTGGCCACCCACGCCCTCCGGGACGAACTCGTGCTCGTTGGTCTGCTGTGGCGCCGGCCGCTCAGCGACCCGACCGCCTACGAAGAGATCAACCGCGAGGTCCACGAGGCGGTCGACTTCTACGGCAAACAGGGCTGGCTGGAGAAACCGCAGGACTTCTTCCCGGCGCCGCAGGCGCCCACCGACGTCTCCATCCGATCGTTCACCATCCGCAACCGCACCCACGAGCGGATGTCGTTCGAAAGCGGCTACGAGCCTCACCCCGGTGAGCCCGGCGCCGAACGCTGGATGAGCTACACCGGCAACCGCCGTGAATACGCATTGATGTTGCGCCACAAGGACGGCATCGCCGGCACTGCCGGCACCGAACCCCGCCCCTGGCTGGTGTGCATCCACGGCACCGAGATGGGCCGCGCGGAACTCGACCTGACGCTGTTCCGGGCCTGGCACCTGCACGAGGATTTCGGTCTCAACGTCATGCTCCCGGTGCTGCCGATGCACGGCCCGCGGGCCAAGGGCCTTCCGAAGGGCGCGATCTTTCCCGGCGAGAACGTCATGGACGACGTGCACGGCACCGCCCAGGCGGTGTGGGACGTACGCCGGATCATCGCCTGGATCCGGGCCCAGCAGCCCGACGCCCGCATCGGCTTGAACAGCATCTCACTCGGCGGGTACATCGCCGCGCT
>JBAXUD010000519.1:0-2558 GCA_037129875.1 Mycobacteriaceae bacterium | reverse complement strand
ATGTGCTTCGCACCGGCCCACTGGCGCTCATTCAGGATCTCGGCCGGCCGGGACTGGCCGACCTGGGGGTGGGCCGGTCGGGAGCCGCCGACCGGCGCGCGCACGCGCTGGCCAACCGGCTGGTGGCCAACCCGGACGACTGGGCCGCACTGGAGATCGTTCTCGGCGGGTTCAGCGCACAGGTGCGGGGTGGCCCGGTCGCTATCGCGGTCACCGGCGCTGACGCCCAGCCGTCGGTCGACGGAATTCCGTTCGGCCTCAACAGCGTTGCGCGCCTGGAGGCCGGGCAGGTTCTCTCCCTGGCAACCCCGGACAGGGGGTTGCGCAGCTACCTCGCCATCCGTGGCGGCATTGCCGTGTCAGCAGTCCTGGGCTCGCGCAGCTACGACACCATGTCGCAGATCGGGCCCCCGCCCCTGCGTCCCGGCGATGCCGTGCCGGTCGGCCGGGCGGGCGAGTCCTTTCCCGAACTGGAACAGGCGCCGGTGGGACCTGTCACCGGCGGCCCGCTGGACCTGGCGGTCATCCCCGGCCCGCGCGACGGCTGGTTCGCCGACCCCGACGCTCTCGTGCGCACCGAATGGGTGACCTCTGATCTGTGTGACCGGGTGGGTATCCGGCTGACGGGTCCCCCGCTGCTGCATCGGTGGCCGGATCGGCAGTTGCCCAGCGAGGGCGCCACCCGCGGCGCGATTCAGGTTCCCCCCAATGGCCAGCCGGTGATCCTCGGGCCGGACCATCCGGTGACGGGTGGTTATCCCGTGATCGGTGTTGTGGCCGACTCAGACACCGACGAGCTGGCCCAATTGCGCCCCGGTCAACGGGTGCGACTGCACTGGAACCGGCGCCGTATCGCCGCGGCCAAGCCCTCCGGCTGGTAGAGCTGAGTTGGTGTCGACGCCCTCGTCCTCCCCTCCGTCCAGGCACGTGCACACCGCCCGGCTCGTCCACACCAGCGACCTGGACGCCGAGACCCTGCACAACACCCGACACATGCTCGTCGCGGCCTACGCCGGGGAGTTCAGCGACGCGGACTGGGAGCACACCCTCGGCGGAATGCACGCGATCATCGTCCACCGCGGCGCCTTGATTGCCCACGCCGCGGTGATCCAGCGGCGCCTGCTCTACGGCGATGCCGCACTGCGCTGCGGCTACGTGGAAGGCGTTGCGGTGCGAGAGGATTGGCGCGGCCAGGGCCTCGGTAGCGCCGTGATGGACGCCGCCGAGCAGGTCATCCGGGGCGCTTACCAAATCGGCGCGCTCAGCGCGTCCGGGGCGGGCGAGCGTCTCTACCGGCCCCGTGGCTGGCTGGGCTGGCGGGGGCCCACATCAGTTCTCGCGCCAGACGGAGTCGTCCGAACCCCGGATGACGACGGCGGCGTGTTCGTGCTGCCGGTCGGGGTGTACCTCGAACCGGATGCCGGTCTGGTGTGCGACTGGCGCGGCGGCGACGTCTGGTAGCGATTACGGCTGGCGCGGCCCCGTTGAACGCGTGACGCTTATCGGCTTCTCGGGCGGCACCGCGTCAACCTGGCTAGCATCGAAGAAAAGTCGTGTGATCTCTAACACGTGCACCCCGAGGAGACCGCCGTGTCCAAAGCTGCTGAACTTGCTGAACTTCGCCATCTCATCGGCGACCTCCAGCGGTGCGTGACCACACTTCAGCACCGCTACGCCGACAACCCGGCCATGCGCCGCGTGGTCATCGACACCGAGCGCATAATCGGTGATCTGGAGATCCTCGAGATGGACGCCGGTGAACTCGAGCATGTCTCGCAGACGGTGATCAGCACCGGCGACAAAATTCAAATACCGGACACACCGTACGACCGGGAGTTCTTCCGCGACGTCGACGACGAGGGTGTGGGCGGGCACTTCCGGCGCTGACAGCACCGCAGACGGCCAACCGCCCTGGCAGGTGGGCCAAATCACACAGTCCCCCAGTTTTAATACAGGGCACTGAAATGGGTAGTCTTCGGGGCAGTTGACTCGAAGGGGATCCCTGCAGATGAGCGCACCCACAGCCAATCGGCGTGCCACCGGCGTCTTCTCGCCCGGCCGGGCGAAGATCCCGCAGAAGACCCTGCGCACCGACAACTGGCTGAAGTCGCCGATTCTCACCGACCTGGGGTTCGCGGCGTTCGTGATCTACGCGACGGTCCGGGCGTTCCAACGGGACCACTTCTTCGTCGAGAAGTACCACTACCTGACGCCGTTCTACTCGCCGTGTATGTCCGTCAAATGCGGCGAGGCAAGCGATTTCTGGCCTCAGATCCTCCCCGGTTCGGGCTTGCTGTCGTACCTGCCCTACGCCCTCTTTTCGCTGCCGTTCCTACTGTTGTTCCGGCTGACCTGCTACTACTACCGCGGCGCCTACTACCGTTCGGTCTGGCAGGCGCCCACCGCCTGCGCCGTGGCCGAGCCCCACGCCACCTACACCGGCGAGACCCGATTCCCGCTGATCCTGCAGAACCTCCACCGGTATTTCTTCTACATCGCAGCAATCATCTCGGTGATCAACACAATGGACGCGATCAAGGCCATGCACTCGCCGTCGG
>JBAXUD010000518.1:0-2567 GCA_037129875.1 Mycobacteriaceae bacterium | reverse complement strand
AGCCCAGGCCGCCGTACTCCTTGGGCCAGCCGACACCCAGCTTGCCGTCGGAGCCCATCCGCTTGATGATCGCCCGGTAGGCCTTGCCGTGCCGGTCGACCTCCATCTCCTTGGCCTCGTCGGAGGAGATGAGTGTGGCGAAGTACTGCCGCATCTCGCCCTGCAGGTGCCGTTGTTCGGGGGTGAGTTCTATATACATTGCGCTCCGCTTCAGTGTTTAGTGGCGACCCGCCACGAGATCCAGACGATGGGCAGGACCGCCAAGCAGGCGGGATAAATCCTTGACCGACGCGTAGTAGCGGTGCATGGGGTAGGTGACGTCCATTCCCATCCCGCCGTGCAGGTGGTGACAGGTCTGCATCGCCGGCGGTGCCTCCGAACTCAACCAGTAGGCCAGGACGTCGAGGTCCTCATCGGCGTCACGGTCCTGCGAGAGCCGCCACACCACCGACGTCGACGCCAGTGCCAACGTGCGGGAGGCGATATAGACATCCGCGAGTTGCTGCGCCACCGCCTGGAAGGTCGCCAACGGGCGTCCGAACTGGTGCCGGTTGGTGACATAGTCGGCGGTCAAGCGCACAGCGCCGGCGACCAGGCCTGCGGCGTAGGCACCGATACCGGCCAGGCTCAACTGATTCAGTCGGCGGACGCTGGCTCCGGCCAGGACGTCGTCAGCTCCGACCACGACATCCCGGAACTCGACGGCGGCCTCTTCAGCCCCGGACGAGGTGGGTGTCGGAATGAGTCGGACACCGTCGGCCTTCGGGGAGACCACCACCACGCCGCAATCGGTACTGACCACCATCCAGTTCGCCTGTGCGGCATAGGGAACCGCGATCTTGGTGCCGTTGAGTTTCCCGTCCCGCAGGGTGGTCATGGGCCGTTCGGGCAGTGCGGTCCCGGGCTCGTTGAGCGCGGCGGTCAGGATGGCGCCCTTGCCGACACCGTCGAGGAATCGGTCCTGCTGCGCTTCGGATGCCAGGTCCACCAGTGGAACCAGGCCCAGTCCGAGGGTCGCCAGCGCGGGAGAGATGAGTCCGTGCCGGCCGATCTCGGTGAGGGCCGCAGCGATCTCCGGCAGGCCGACACCGTCGCCGCCGAGGCGGTCCGGGACGCCGAGTGCCATCACGTTGCCGGATACCAAAGACTCCCAGGTGTTCTCACGATCCAGTACCGCATTGACGACATCGGCGACAGCCTGCTGCTCAGGCTCCGGGGTGAAGTCCACCGGGGTCTCCCTTCGAGGTGAGATCTATGAGACGGCGGAGCCGGTGTAGTCGACCTGCCAGTGTTTGATGCCGTTGAGCCAGCCCGAGCGCAACCGCTCCGGGGTGCCGATCGACGCGAGGTCCGGAATGTTGTCGGCGATCGCGTTGAACATGAGGTCGATCGTCATGCGGGCGAGGTTGGCGCCGATGCAGTAGTGCACCCCGGTGCCGCCGAACCCGACGTGCGGATTCGGGTCCCGCAGGATATTGAACTTGTGCGGGTCTTCGAATACCTCGTCGTCGAAGTTGGCCGAGCGGTAGAACATCACCACCCGCTGCCCCTCCTTGATCGGAACACCCCCCAACTCGGTGTCCTTGATCGCGGTGCGCTGGAAGGCCGTCACCGGGGTGGCCCAGCGGACGATCTCGTCGGCCGCGGTCGCCGGGCGATCCCGCTTGTAGAGCTCCCACTGGTCGGGGTTGTCGAGGAAGGCGATCATCCCGTGGGTGATCGAGTTGCGGGTTGTCTCGCTGCCCGCGACTGCCAGCATCAGCACGAAGAACCCGAACTCGTCGTCGGTCAGTTTCTCCCCGGCGATGTCTGCGTTGATCAACGCGGTGACGATGTCGTCGCCGGGTTCCTTGGCCTTGATCGCGGCCAACTGCATGGCGTACATGAGTACCTCGATGGAGGACGCCCTGCCGTCGACGTGGGCGAACTCGGGATCCTCATTGCCGGTCATCTCGTTGGTCCAGCGGAAGAGTTTGGCACGCTCGTCCTGCGGGACGCCCAGAAGTCCGGCGATCACCTGTAGCGGCAGCTCGCAGGACACCTGCTCGACGAAGTCACCGGAGCCGTCCGCCGCGGCGGTCTTGACGATGTTCTCGGCGCGCTGGGTCAGTTGATCGCGCAGCCGCTCGACGGCGCGGGGAGTGAAGCCGCGGGAGATGATGCGGCGCAGCCGATCGTGCCGCTCGCCGTCCATGTTGAGCAGGACGACGCTCTGCATGTCGATGTCTTCGCGCGCCATCTCGTCGGCGAACTGCGGCAGGGCGGTGTTGGGCCCGGAGTGGTAGACGTCATTGCGCCGGGAGACTTCCTTGACGTCCTTGTGCTTGGTGACGACCCAGTAGCCGCCGTCGTTGAACCCGCCCTTGCCGATCTTCTGCTCGCACCACCAGACCGGTGCGATGGTGCGCAATTCCGCCAACTCGTCGACGGGCAACCGTACGACGTTGCGGTCGGGGTCCAGGAAGTCGAATCCCGGTGGCAAGTGGGGCGACGGCATTAATGAGCTCCTCGATAAACGACATGTTCTAGTGCCCAGTAAAACATGCCTCCACCACAGACAAAAGGCA
>JBAXUD010000517.1:0-2580 GCA_037129875.1 Mycobacteriaceae bacterium | reverse complement strand
CTACAACGACGCATCACTACAACGACGTAGGGAGTGTTGACGATGACCGCACCCAGCAAGGTGACACCGCTTGAATCCCGCCGGCCGCGGCGCTACCCGGTCAGCGACGGCGCGCCGCTGGAGGTGATGGAAGACGGCCCGAGCGTCCCGGCGCTATTGGTGGCGCTGGGTACGCGTCTGACCATGCGGCCCGCCCTGGCCGTGCTCAGCCACGTGCCGCACCTGCCGTGGCCGTTCGGCCTGCTGGACCTCGCCGCCCGGGCGCTGCTGCCGTCGCCCGGCACGGTGCGTGCGACCGTCGGATTGCCCAACGCCTCAGCGCAATTGGTGCGCGCACCCGGCGTGCTGCCGGCCGACGGCCACCGTCGCGTGGTGCTCTATCTGCATGGTGGCGGGTTCCTGACTTGCGGCGTCAACTCGCACAGTCGGATCGCGGTGGCACTGTCGAAGTTCGCCGATTCACCCGTGTTGGTGGTCGACTACCGGCTGATCCCCAAGCACACCATCGGCATGGCCCTCGACGACTGTCACGACGGCTATCGGTGGCTGCGCCAGCGCGGGTACGAGCCGGATCAGATTGTTTTGGCGGGGGATTCAGCCGGCGGGTACCTGGCGCTGGCGCTGGCACAGCGACTTCAGGCCGAGGGCGAGACGCCCGCGGCGTTGGTGGCGATCTCGCCGCTGCTGCAACTGGAGAAGGACCCCAAGTGCGCACACCCGAACATCCACACCGATGCGATGTTCCCGCCCAAGGCTTTCGAGGCACTGGTGGCACTGGTGGCCCGGGCCGCCGCAAAGCACGTGGTGGACGGCCAGCTCGAAGACGTCTACGAGCCGCTGGACCACATCGAGCCGGGGCTGCCGCGGACGCTGATTCACGTCTCGGGTTCGGAGGTCCTGCTGCACGACGCCCGCCTGGCCGCCCGCCGGCTTGCCGCCGCGGGAGTGCCGACCGAGGTTCGGGTGTGGCCGGGACAGATCCACGATTTCCAGATGGCGGCCCCGCTGATTCCCGAGGCCACCCGGTCGTTGCGTCAGATCGGTGAGTACATCCGCGAAGCCACCGGCTGATCGGCTGCCTGAACACGGGCTCTGCGACGATAGAGCCATGCGAATCGCGCGGCACGTCAGCGAGCTCATCGGAAACACCCCGCTGGTTCAACTGAACTCAGTGGTGCCCGCGGGCGCCGGGACCGTCGCCGCCAAGATCGAGTACCTCAACCCCGGCGGCAGCTCCAAGGACCGCATCGCGGTCAAGATGATCGACGCCGCGGAGGCCAGCGGTCAGCTCAAACCGGGCGGCACGATCGTCGAGCCGACATCGGGCAATACCGGCGTCGGTCTGGCACTCGTCGCCCAGCGGCGCGGCTACAAGTGCGTGTTCGTCTGTCCGGACAAGGTCAGCGAGGACAAGCAGAACGTCCTGCGCGCCTACGGCGCCGAGGTCGTGGTGTGCCCGACGGCCGTCGCGCCGGACCACCCGGACAGCTACTACAGCGTCTCCGATCGTCTGGTCCGCGAGATCGACGGTGCCTGGAAGCCCGACCAGTACTCCAATCCCAACGGTCCGGCCAGTCACTACGAGACGACCGGACCGGAGATCTGGGCCGACACCGACGGCAAGATCACCCACTTCGTCGCCGGCGTGGGCACCGGCGGCACCATCACCGGTGCAGGCCGCTACCTCAAGGAGGTCTCCGACGGACGGGTCCAGGTGATCGGCGCCGATCCGGAGGGTTCGGTCTACTCGGGCGGAACGGGCCGGCCCTATCTGGTGGAGGGCGTCGGCGAAGACTTCTGGCCCGAGGCCTACGACCCGGCTGTGGCCGATCGCATCATCGCGGTCTCCGACGCGGACTCCTTCGACATGACCCGTCGGCTCGCCCGTGAGGAGGGCCTGCTCGTCGGCGGATCCTGCGGGATGGCGGCGGTCGCAGCGCTGCGGGTCGCCGAGGAGGCCGGGCCCGACGCTCTCGTCGTGGTGCTGCTACCCGACGGCGGTCGCGGTTACATGTCGAAGATCTTCAACGACGCGTGGATGTCGTCATACGGATTCCTGCGCCGCCCCCTCGATGAGTCGGTGCCCGAGCCGACCGTCGGCGACGTCCTGCGCGGCAAGTCCGGGGCACTCCCGGACCTGGTGCACACCCATCCGTCGGAGACCGTGCGCGACGCCATCGGCATCCTGCGCGAGTACGGGGTGTCGCAGATGCCGGTCGTCGGGGCTGAGCCGCCGGTGATGGCGGGGGAGGTGGCGGGCAGCGTGTCCGAGCGCGAGTTGCTGTCGGCGGTCTTCGAGGGCCGGGCAAAGCTGGCCGACGCGGTATCGGTGCACATGAGTCCGCCGTTGCCGTTGATCGGCGCAGGTGAGCAGGTCAGCGACGCCGCGACGGCACTGCGTGATGCTGACGCGGTGATGGTCGTCGAGGGCGGAAAACCGGTCGGCGTCATCACCCGCCACGACCTGCTCGGGTTCCTCTCAGAAGGCCCGCGTCGGCGCTGACAGGTAGGGTTGTGCCCGTCTTGACAGAGGGGATCCATGACCAATCCGCCCGTGCCTCCGCCGGGAAGTTATCCGCC
>JBAXUD010000516.1:0-2591 GCA_037129875.1 Mycobacteriaceae bacterium | reverse complement strand
CGGTCATGCCGGAACCAGGTCGTCGGCGTGAACGGCCGGCCGGCGCAGTTCGGTCGGCAGGTCAGAGGTGGAACGCCCGATCATGTTTGCCAATTCCGTTGTGTCGTATGCGACAACGCCGCGGCCGATCATGTCGCCGTCGGGTCCGTGTAGCTCCACGACGTCCCCGCCGAAGAATCGTCCCGACAGCGCGGTGATCCCGGCCGGCAGCAGCGAGCGCCGCTGCTTGACCACGGCCCGCACTGCACCGGCATCCAGGATCAGCGCCCCCGCCGATTCGGCGGCGTAACGCACCCAGAACCGGCGGGCGGACATCCGCGTCGGCCGCGCAGCGAATACGGTGCCCACCGACGCCTCGCTCAGCGCGTCGGCGGCGGCGTCGGCGGCGGCCAGCAGCACCGGCACCCCGGCGTCGGCGGCCAGCAGCGCCGAGGACAACTTCGAGGCCATGCCTCCGGTACCCAGCCGGCTGCCCTGTCCGGCGATCACCCCGTCCAGGTCGTCGGGGCTCGCAACCTCGGGGATGAAGCGCGCGTTACCTTTTCGGGGATCCGAGTCGTAGAGGCCGTCGATGTCGGACAGCAGCACCAGGGCGTCGGCGCCGACCAGGTGGGCGACCAGCGCCGAGAGCCGGTCGTTGTCGCCGAACCGGATCTCGTTGGTGGCAACGGTGTCGTTCTCGTTGACGATGGCCACCGCATGCAGGGCACGCAGCCGGTCGAGCGTGCGCGCAGCGTTGGTGTGCTGCACGCGCTGGGAGATGTCGTGGGCGGTGAGCAACACCTGCCCGACGGTGCGGTCGTAGCGGCCGAAGGCGGTGCTCCACGCGTTGACCAGCGCCACCTGGCCGACGCTGGCGGCGGCCTGCTTGGTGGCCAGGTCGGTGGGCCGGCGCGACAGACCCAGCGGTTCGATCCCGGCGGCGATGGCGCCCGAGGAGACGATCACCACGTCGGTGCCGGCCTTCATCCGGGCCTCGATGGCGTCGGCCAGCGCCGCCAATCTGGTCGCGTCGAACAATCCGACCGGGTTGGTCAGCGCGGTGGTACCGATCTTGACGACGATGCTGCGGGCGGCGCGGACGGCCTCCCGGTGGGCACTCACTCGTCCTCCCCGGATTCGCGACCCTCCCCAGAATCACGGCGGAGCCGACGCGCTTCCTTGCGTTCGGCGGCGCCGATGCGGTCGTTGCGTTCCAGGCGGATGTCGGTGCCGCGGCCCGACGGCGTGACGTCGATCCCGGCCGGGGTCTGGGGCTCCCAGTCGAAGGTCACGTCGCCGATGGTGACCGCGCAGCCCGCTTTGGCGCCGCGCTTGATCAGCTCATCCTCGACGCCGAGGCGGGCCAACCGGTCGCCGAGATACCCGACCGCTTCGTCGTTGACGAAGTCGGTCTGGGCGACCCAGCGCTCCGGCCGGGTGCCGCGGACGATGAAGCCGCCGGCGTTGACCGGGTCGGGTCCGACGGTGAACCCGCTGGCGTCGATCGGAACCGGACGGATCACGGGGCGGCGCGCCACCACCGGCGGCTGCGCCAACCGGTAGGAGGAGACCAGGTCCCACAGCGCAAACGTCAACTCCCGCAGACCTTCCCGGGTGACGGTGGACACCTCGAACACCGGCCAACCGCGTTCGGCGATCTCGGGCCGGACGAACTCGGCGAGTTCGCGGGCCTCGGGGACGTCAATCTTGTTCAGCACCACCGCACGCGGGCGATCGGCGAGATCGCCCAGCGTCGAGTCACCCTGCAGAGTGGGCCGATAGGCCGCCAGTTCGGCTTCCAGCGTGTCGATGTCCGAGACGGGGTCGCGGCCGGGTTCCATTGTGGCGCAGTCGATCACATGGACCAGTACCGCGCAGCGTTCGATATGTCGCAGGAAGTCCAGACCCAAACCGCGACCTTCGGAGGCTCCGGGAATCAGCCCGGGCACGTCGGCGACGGTGAAAGTGTGCTCCCCGGCGGAGACCACTCCCAGGTTGGGCACCAGGGTGGTGAACGGATAGTCGGCGATTTTCGGCTTGGCGGCCGAGATGGTCGATACCAGCGAGGACTTACCGGCCGAGGGGAAACCGATCAGTCCGACATCTGCGACGGTCTTGAGTTCCAGCGTGAGGTCGCGATCCTGGCCCTTCTCACCGAGCAGCGCGAAGCCGGGCGCCTTGCGCGCCCGGGAAGCCAGCGCGGCGTTGCCGAGCCCGCCGCGGCCGCCTTCCGCGGCGATGAACCGGGTGCCATCCCCGACCAGGTCGGCCAGCAGCTTGCCCTGCTCATCGAGAACCACTGTGCCGTCGGGCACCCTGACTTCGAGGTCACCGCCGGCGGCGCCGTCGCGGTCGCCGCCCTGGCCGGGCTTGCCGGATGCGGCGACCACGTTCGGGTGGAAGTGGAAGTCGAGCAGGGTGTGGACCTGGGGGTCGACCACCAGGGCGACGCTGCCGCCGCGGCCGCCGTTGCCGCCATCGGGACCACCGAGCGGTTTGTACTTCTCCCGGTGCACCGATGCACAGCCGTTGCCGCCGTTTCCGGCGCGGGTGTGAATGACGACGCGGTCGACAAACCGGGGCATGGAGTAACTCCTTCGAATGTAACG
>JBAXUD010000515.1:0-2594 GCA_037129875.1 Mycobacteriaceae bacterium | reverse complement strand
AAGGCGGGGCCGCCGAGGTGGACGTCCATGGTGACGACCGAGGCGGCCCCGTCCAAGCTCGCGCCCCTGTCTCCGGGGCGGACGCTCTCTTTCGGACGGACTCTGCCGATCAGTTTGACCTTCACACCGCCGGTGCCGACGCCGTCGAGCGTCATCGACTCCGGCGGCGTGAAATTCACGATGGTCCACTTGACCCGGTTGGGCATGCCCTTGACCTCGACAATGGACTCCACAACGGAGCCCTTGTCGAGGTTCTCGGGCAACTTGGAACGCCAGACCCGGTGAATGGTGAGCCATTCTTTGTACCGGGACAGGTCGGAGGCGTGTTGCCACGCCTCCTCCGGCGATAGCGGAACGTCTACGGAGACCGAGACCTTCGCCATCGACGGTTACTTGCCGTCGACCTTGCCGTCGACCTTGTCGGCGACCTCGGCAGCCTTGGCGGCGACCTTGTCGGCCGCGCCCTTGGCGCTGTCGGCGACGTTCTCAGCAGCGCCGGTGACGGCCTCCTTGGCGTCGGACACCTTGTCGGCGACGGCCTCCTTGGCGTTGCCGGCAACGTCGGTGGCCTTGTCGGCGACGTTGTGGGCCGCGTCCTGGACCTTGTCGACGGAATCGCCGATGGCGTCCTTGGCTTTTTCGACGGTCTCGCTCAGAGCCTCCTTGGCGTCGCCGAGAGCTTCCTTGGCCTTGTCGATGAACGACATGTATTCACCCTTTCCTAGTGTCATGTGGGAACGGGCGTCGTCCGGCTACCCCGGTGACATCCCCGTCTGAGAAGACTAGTCGTCAGCCCGCCACAGCAGTCTCGATTCACCGAGAACCCGGCCCTGGATCCACCAGGACGCCTCGATGAGGGCGGCAGCCACCAGGCCGATCAGCACCGCGGTAGCGGTCATCGTCACGTTGGACGGGTCGAGCATGAACTTCTCGCGGGCCAACGGCAGCGCAAAGATCACCAGGTAGCCGATCGCGGAAGCGGCGACCAGTGCGATGCGCCACCACTGGTAGGGCCGGGCCACCACCGCGAGCACCCACACCGCCCCGATCAGCAGGGTGATCAGCGCCGCCGTCGAGGCCTGGGTCTGCGCCGCGGCCGAGCCGTTCTTGCCGGGATAGGACAGCAGGTAGGTGATGAACGTCGACAGCCCGACGATCGCGCCGGCCGGCAGGGCGGCGGTCATCACCCTGCGTACGAAACCGGTCCGGGCCCGTTCGTTGTTGGGAGCCAGGGACAGGACGAAGGCCGGGATGCCGATGGTGAACCACGCGGCGATGGTGACGTGGATGGGCTGGAACGGGTACAGCAGCGGATCGGTGTGGCCGAAGTGTGAAATCAATCCGGCGACGCCGACCAGCAGGGCCAGCAGCACCGAGTAGACCGTCTTGGTGAGGAACAGGTTCGAAACGCGTTCGATGTTGCCGATCACCCGCCGGCCTTCGCCGACCACGTACGGCAGCGTGGCGAACTTGTTGTCCAGCAGCACGATTTGGGCCACCGCCCGAGAGGCCGGACTGCCCGAGCCCATCGCCACGCCGATGTCGGCGTCCTTGAGGGCCAGGACGTCGTTGACGCCGTCACCGGTCATGGCGACGGTGTGGCCACGCGATTGCAGGGCGTGCACCATCGCCCGCTTCTGGTCCGGACGCACCCGGCCGAAGGTGGTGTATTCCGTCATCGTCTCGGCCAGGGCTTCGGGCTCGGTGGGCAAATCCCGGGCGTCCATGGTTTCGCCGTGCAGGCCCAGCGATCGGGCCACCGCACCCACCGACACCGCGTTGTCGCCGGAGATCACCTTGACCGTGACATGTTGGGAGGCAAAGTATTCCAGGGTGTCACGGGCGTCCGGGCGTACCCTCTGCTCCAGAACCACGAGGGCGACCGGGGTCACCCGCCCGGGTGCATCGGCGGCATCGACATTGGCATCTGAGGCCCCGAGCAGCAGCACCCGCAGGCCCTTGGCGCCGATCTGTTCGGCCTGGGCGGCCACCGGGGAGCCCGGTTCGGCCAGCACGTCCGGCGCCCCGATCACCCAGTTGCCATGCTCGCCGAAGGAGGCTCCACTCCATTTGGTGGCCGACTTGAACGGGGCCACGCCGGTCGCCGTCCACCCCGGGGCTTGCGGATACGCCTCGCCAATGGCTTGCATGCTGGCATTCGGTCGGGCGTCGTCGGCGGCCAGCGCTGCCAGCACCGTGCCGACCTGGCTATCGCTCACCTCAGCAAGTGACCTGGCCTCCGACAGACGCATGCCGTTCTCGGTCAAGGTGCCGGTCTTGTCGGCGCAGACCAGATCGACCCGGGCCAGCCCCTCGATCGCCGGGAGTTCCTGCACCAGGCATTGGCGGCGGCCCAGCCGCACCACACCGACGGCGAAGGCGATGGAGGTCATCAGCACCAGGCCCTCGGGAACCATCGGCACGAGTGCGCCGACCATCCGCAGCACCGACTCCCGCCAGCCGACGTCGGTGAGGAACAGCTGGGTGTAGATGACGAGCAGCCCGGTGGGCCAGAGCAGATAGGTGATGAACTGAAGAATCTTGTTGATACCGCTGCGCAGTTCGGATTTCACCAGGGTGAACTTGCTGGCCTC
>JBAXUD010000514.1:0-2610 GCA_037129875.1 Mycobacteriaceae bacterium | reverse complement strand
GTCGAGGCGGCCGGTGCGCGCCGCCCGCAGTGTCTCGCGCAGCGAGCGGAACGACTCGTCGATGAGGACCAGGCCGAGCGCTTCCATGGTCTCGAAGTGCCGGTAGAACGCGGCCGGGACGATACCGGCCTCCCGGGTGACTTCCCGCAGGCTCAGCCCGCTGAAACTGGTGTCACTGAGCAACTTCAGGGCGGCGGCGATGATCGCCCGGCGGGTGACTTCCTTGCGTTCCTCGCGCGACGGGGTGTCGCGAGACCGCGACCGCCCGGGTCTATCCCGACGCGCAATGGGTGTACGACCATTCACTGGTGTGAACGCTAACACACCCAGCGGAAACCCCTTGACTACTCGCTGAACCGGCGGGCACTGTGTACACATGTTCACTGAAACGTTGAGTCGTTCGCGGTTGGCCGGCCTGCTCGCCGGGCCGCACGGCGTGAACCGCTACACCGAACTCGTCGACCCGATGTGGACCAGCGAGATCCGCGCCACCGTGGTGCGCGTCAGCCGGACCACCGGGCGCAGCGTCACACTCTGGCTGCGGCCCAACCAACCGGTGCCGTTTCGCGCCGGGCAGTACCTCACCGTCACCGTCGAGGTCGACGGCCGCCGCCACACCCGGTGCTACTCGCCGGCCAACGCCGAGGACGTGCAACTGATCGAACTGACCATCGCCCGCCACGACGGTGGCGTGGTGTCGGAGTACCTGCACCGGGCTGCCCGCCCGGGCATGACCGCCGGTCTCTCGGCCGCGGTGGGGGATTTCGTCTTGCCCACTCCGCGGCCGCGCCGGCTGATGCTGATCGCCGGGGGCAGTGGAATCACGCCGGTGATGTCGATGGCCCGGACCCTGGCCGGAGAGTGGTCCGACGGTGAGATCGCCGTCCTGCACTACGTCCGCACCATGGACGACGCCTGCTACCGCGAGCAGTTGGCGCTGCTGCCCGACGTCCGGGCTCTGCACGCCTGCACCCGCGGGCCGGGCGGAGAACTGCAGGGACACCTCAGCGAGCAGCATCTGGCCGCAGCTATGCCCGACCCGGATGCGGTGTATGTCTGTGGACCACCCGCGCTGATCGAGGCAGTCCGTCAGCACCACCCGAGTGCGGTCTCCGAGAGCTTCGCGCCGGCTCCGCCGGTCATTGCCGACTCGCCAACCGGAGGACGGATCACGTTCGGCCGCAGCGGGATTGACACCGACGATGATGGCCGCCCACTGCTCGACCAGGCCGAAGCGGTCGGACTCACGCCTGCCAGCGGATGCCGGATGGGCATCTGCCACACCTGTACCCGCCGCAAAGTTCACGGCGTGGTGCGCAACCTCACCACCGGAGCCATCGCAGGAGACGACGACGAGGCGGTGCAGATCTGTGTCTCCGTCCCGGTCGGTGACGTCGAGATCGACCTTTAGCCAACATATTTCACGAGGGGACTTACACGAATGACTCACACACCCACGCTCACGCCGGACCAACTCGACGAGTTCGGCCGCGAACTCGACGCCATCAAGGAGAAGTTGGTCGCCGACCTCGGGCAGGTTGACGTCGACTACATCCGCCGCGTCATCAAGGCGCAGCGCGGCATGGAGGTGGCCGGCCGGGCGATGCTGATGTTCCCGCTCACCTGGCTGCCCGGAACCGCCCTGCTCTCGGTGTCGAAGATCCTGGACAATATGGAGATCGGCCACAACATCATGCACGGCCAGTACGAGTGGACCGGCGACCCGGCGCTGTCCGGGCAGACCTTCGAGTGGGACACCGCCTGCCCGGCCGACCAGTGGCGGCACTCGCACAACTTCTCCCACCACACCTTCACCAACATCGTCGGCATGGACCGCGACATCGGTTACGGCATCCTGCGGATGAGCGAGGACCAGCGTTGGCGCCCTTACTATCTCGGCAATCCCGTCTACGCCTTCCTGCTGATGGTGCTGTTCCAGTACGGCGTCGCCCTACACGAACTGGAGACCGACCGCATCCGCACCGGTGAGATCACGCTGGCCGACAAACGAGAGGTCCTGGAGGGTATCTGGCGCAAGACCCGCCGCCAGGTGCTCAAGGACTACGTCGCCTTCCCGCTACTGGCCGGGCCGTTCGCCCCATTTGTCTTCACCGGCAACATGACGGCCAACCTGGTGCGCAACGTCTGGTCCTACGCCATCATCTTCTGCGGCCACTTTCCTGAGGGCACCGAGGAATTCTCCGTCGAGCAGACCCAAAACGAGACCCGAGGGCAGTGGTACTACCGGCAGATCCTTGGCTCTGCAAATCTGACCGGCGGCAAGCTCTTCCACATCCTGTCCGGCAACCTGTCCCACCAGATCGAGCACCATCTGTTTCCCGACATACCGGCCCGGCGCTACGCCGAGATCGCCCCGCAGGTGCGCGAGATCTGCGAACGGTACGGGCTGGCGTACAACGCCGGGCCGCTTCCCAAGCAGTTCGCCAGTGTCGTGCGCAAGATCGTCCGGCTGGCGTTGCCTTCGCGCGGGTCGGACCGGTCCGCCGACGCGGGGTTACTAGCCGCCTGAGTCGGTGCTAGCAACCGGTAGCGGCGCGCAGGGTGTGGCAGACCTGGTGCAGGCGAGCCGGCGACAAGCGGGTGATCCGG
>JBAXUD010000513.1:0-2617 GCA_037129875.1 Mycobacteriaceae bacterium | reverse complement strand
CCCGCCCACCCCCAAGGGCTGTGTCTTCGAGTACGTCTACCTGGCCCGCCCGGACAGCGTCATCGCCGGACGCTCGGTGCACGCCAGCCGGGTCGACATCGGTCGCCGGCTGGCCCGCGAGAAGCCGGTGGAAGCCGATTTGGTGATCGGGGTCCCCGAATCAGGCACCCCGGCCGCTGTCGGCTACGCCCAGGAGTCAGGCATCCCGTTCGGCCAGGGCCTGATGAAGAACGCCTATGTGGGCCGCACCTTCATCCAGCCCTCACAGACCATTCGCCAACTCGGCATCCGGCTCAAGCTCAATCCGCTCAAGGACGTCATCCGCGGCAAGCGCCTCATCGTCGTCGACGACTCCATCGTCCGGGGCAACACCCAGCGAGCGCTGATCCGCATGCTGCGCGAGTCCGGCGCGCTGGAGGTACATGTGCGAATCGCCTCGCCGCCGGTGAAGTGGCCGTGCTTCTACGGCATCGACTTCGCCACTCCGGCGGAACTGATCGCCAACGCCCCGGGAACCCAGACCGACGACGGCGAGATGCTCGAATCGGTCCGCCAGGCGATCGGCGCCGACACCCTCTGCTACATCTCCCAGCAGGGCATGATCGCGGCTACCGAGCAGCCCGCCAGTCGACTGTGCTGCGCGTGCTTCGACGGCACGTACCCGATCGAACTACCGACGGCTGCCGCCCTGGGCAAGAACGTGGTCGAGAACATGCTCGCCGCGGTGCAGGCCGACAACGACAACGCCTCCGCGCTCAGCCGGCCCTGAGGCCGACGCCTAACTGACCGCCGCGGTAACCTTCCGCACCCGGCGGTCCAGGGCTACCGCCTGCAAAGGCCTCCCGGCGTACCAGTACGCCCGGCCCAGCAGCCCGCGCGGATAGAAGATCGCCCGCTGTTCGTAGCGACTTCCGTTGCCCTCCGGGGTGATTCGCACCTCCAGCCATCGGTCGCCGGGAGCGCTGCGGGCGGAGCGCAGCTTGAGCCTGCCCGGCTCGCGCTCCTCGACCTTCCAATGGCTGGGCAGACTGCTTTCGACCGCCTTCCACAACTGCTCGGGGCCGGCCGTGGTGTGCCGGGCCCGGGTGTCGGTGTACACCACCTCGCCGGCCCATTCCGGATCGCTGGGCAGTTGCGCGGCGGTACCGGTGTTCCACGTGGTCTCCACTTCGCCGCGGGTGATCCGGGCCAGCGCCAGCGACACCGAACGCCGATACGGAGTCAGGCCGCTTCCCGGGGGCGCGATGATGGTGTCGATGTCGTGGTTGTTCATCACCGCGTCGCAGTGCAGCGACTCGACCAGGGGACGGGCCAGCCCGGAGGGAATCGGGGTCACCAGGCCGACCCACAACGCGGCGATTCGCGGGGTGAGCACGGGCAGCACCAGGATCCGGCGCGGATGCAGGCCGGCGACTTCGGCGTAGATCTGCATCATGTCGCCGTACTCCAGCACGTCCGGCCCGCCGATATCCCAGGTCCGCGACTCCGGCACCGGGCACGTCGCCGCGGCGACCAGGTAGTACAGAACGTCGCGGATCGCGATGGGCTGGATCTTGTTGTGCACCCACTTCGGTGTTGTCATCACCGGAAGACGGTCGGTGAGGTGCCGGATCATCTCGAAGGACGCCGACCCCGACCCCACCACCACGCCGGCCTGCAGCACGATCGTCTCGATCCCCGAGGCGATGAGGATCTCACCCACAGTGGTTCGCGATCCGAGATGCGTCGACAACTCGGTGCCCTCGGGATGCAGGCCGCTGAGATAGACGAAGCGCCGAACGCCTGCCTTACGGGCGGCGGCCACCACGTTCTGAGCAGCGCGGCGTTCCTCGGCGGCGAAGTCCTTCTCGAAACCCATCGAGTGCACCAGGTAGTAGACGACGTCGATGCCGTCGAACGCGGCGTCCAGGGAGGCCGCGTCACCCAGGTCGCCGCGCGCCACCTCGATGCGGTCGCGCCACGGCACGCCGGTGAGTTTGTCGGGATTGCGGGCCAGTGCCCGCACCGCGAACCCGCTCTCCAGCAGTCGGGGCACCAGACGTCCGCCGATGTAACCCGTGGCCCCGGTCACCAGGCAACGAAGCCGCTCATCCGCCACGCGCACCCTCCCATCCTCGATACTCATTGAACAGCTGTCACCGGGCGCACCGCAGGTGATGCGGCCTGGATGTCACAGCGTCGTCAGGAAACCGGGCACTCGGCCGGCCCAGGCACCTCGACTGACTTCGGCGCGCCGACGGGGTTGATGTAAACGACTTCCATGACCAGCGGGGTGGAGCCCTCGTTGCGGCCGTTGTGGACGAAGCCCGGGCCGACGCCCTCCTTCACCGGCGCACCGGTGTCGTACACGGCGTCAACGGTGCAACCGCCGTCATAGTGCGTCATGGTGCCCTCGCTGATGAACCCGAAGACCTCGCCGGGGTGGTAATGCCAGCCGGTGCCACCGCCGGGTGCGACGGTGATCTTGGTGACGACGTACTCGGTGTCGTCCACGACGTTTCGCGACAGTGTCGCGACGTCGACACCGGTGGGCGGGGTTGCCGACGCAGGCGATACGAACGCGACTCCTCCCCAAGCAAGGCTCAACCCGATCACCCACGTCAACGACTTCATGAGC
>JBAXUD010000512.1:0-2642 GCA_037129875.1 Mycobacteriaceae bacterium | reverse complement strand
TCCGACACGGCGGCGATATCCACCAGGGATTGCATCGGATTGGACGGCGTCTCGAAGAACACCGCGGCGGTCGGCTGGCTCAGCGCCTGCTCCCACTGGTCGAGGTCTTCACCGTCGACGAAAACGACCTCCACACCCCAGCGGGGCAGGATCTCATTGCACACCACGAAGCATGATCCGAACAGGCTGCGCGCGGCGACCAGCCGATCACCGGCGGCCAGCAACGCCCCGAGACCGGTGAACACCGCCGCCATGCCCGAGGCCGTGGCGAAGGCCGCGGGCGCGCCCTCGATAAGGCGAAGTCGCTCCTCGAATGTCTGGACCGTCGGGTTGCCGTAGCGGGAGTAGACGAAGCGGTCGACCTCTCCGGTGAAGGCCTTCTCGGCCTCGGCAGCGGAGGAGTAGACATACCCGGAGGTCAGGTAGATCGCCTCGGCGGTCTCGTCGAAGCCGGAGCGCAGCAGCCCACCGCGCACCCCGATGGTGGCCTGGCTGACCCCGTCGGGCAGCGGCGCCGGGATGCGGACCGACGGAACCTCAACTTCTTGGGGGCCGTCGGTCATGTCTGCTTCCAGGGCAAGCCCCCCGCACGCCAGCCCGTACCGCCGCGGTGGCCCTGCTCGTCGAGTTGTCCCTCGAAGCCGTCCACCATGTTGAAACACGGCCCGATACCGGCGGCGGTGGCGGTCTCCGCGGCGGGGATGGAGCGGTTACCCGAACGGCAGAGGAAGATCACCGGACGCTCGCCGGTGATGCCGGCCGCCATCAGGTCTGTCACGAATCCGTCATTGCGCTGCCCGTTGCTGTGGGTCCATTCAGCGAACACCACCTGACGTCCGAGTGCCGACAGATCCGGCACGCCGACCCACTTCCACTCGGAGTCGGTGCGCACATCCACCAACACCGCGTTGGGGTCTTCGCTCAGCAGCGACCAGCTTTCCTGCGGGGTGATATCTCCGGCGTAGCTCACAATCGTGAGTCTCCCACAAGTCGAAATGCGCCGCGATCGTGCGACTGATGCGATCAGCCCGGCTACCGGGGCCCCGGTGAGCACACCGTCCAGTCGCCGTTCTCCCGGACGAAGGTCATCGGCGTACTCACCTTGTCGTCGGGTGACTTCTGGAAGTGGTACACCACCGTGGCAGTGGCCCGGTCGCCCGTGACGGCAAAATCCTTGACGTCGTCGACGAACCGATTGCCCTTGGCGGACTTGGACTGTCGCTGATCGGCCAGCACCTGGCCCTCGCCGCCCTGTTGGGCTGCGCAGGTGTAGGTCCGGAAGTCGGCGTAGTTCTCGCGCTGCAGCGCATCGTTCTGGGCGACCACGGCGCGACCCACCAGACCGTCGTCGGGCACTTCATCACCGCGGAAAAACCGCAGCACCCAGATCGACCCCAATGCGATCACGACGATCGCAGCCGCGATGGCAATCGGCATGAAGGTGGGCCGGTCGTCGTCGGGTTCAGTCATAGCTGCCCAGGATAGGCTGCCCAGAAAAGGCGGACGTCATCCGCGCTCGGGCCAGTACCAGGCCGGCTCGTCGAGCATGCCCTGGCCCTCGACCACGGTCTGGCCGTCCTGCTTGGCCAGCTGCAGCACGGCCGCCCCACCCGCTGTGCATTCGCGCAACCCCGCCACCAGCGGGGCCGAGTGGGTCACGACGACGATCTGCGACACCTCGCAGGCCCGGGCGATGAGCGCAGCCAGCGCCGGCAGCAGATCCGGGTGCAGGCTGGACTCCGGTTCGTTGAGCACCGTCAGTTCGGCGGGTCGCGCCGAGAGCAGCGCGGCCACCCACAGCAGGTAACGCATTGTGCCGTCGGACAATTCGGCCGCGGTCAGCGACCGCATCATCCCCGGCTGGCGCAGCGCGAGTTCGAAGAGGCCGTCGCGGACGTCGACCTGGACCCGGCTGCCCGGGAACGCCGAATCCACCGATTCGGCCAGCGCGGCGGCGTCGCCGATCTCGGCGATGGTCTGCCAGGCGGCAGCCAGATCTGCGCCGTCGTGGCTCAAAACCGTTGTGCGGGTTCCGATCCGGGCCGCACGCGCGGGGGCGGCGCTGTCGGTCCGGACGTGGTCGTAGAACCGCCACGACCGCATTCTCTCCCGCAGCGCCAGCAATTCGATGGCTTCGCGCGGGTCGGCGATCTCGCTGACCATGCTGTCGTAGGGGCGCAGCGAGGTGGATGCGATGCGCCAGCGGCCGTCGTCATCGCGTACCCGCGCCGTGCGCCCGGAACGCTCCGCCATCAGCCCCGCCTGCCGGAGCCAGGGTCCGGTCCACACCGCCTCGGACTTGATCTCCGGGTCGAGCCCGAAAGCGGTGTTTCCCTCCTGCGGTAGACCCAGGTCGACGGCGTAGCCGACGTCGTCCCCGGCGAAGCCGAGCTTGAGGCTGACCGGGCCTTTACGCCCCGGCCCGGCCCACATCGTGGAGGAAAGACCACCTTCCCGGGCCAGCGCGCTGACGGCGCCGTTTCGGGCCATGTCGGCCAGCAGACGAAGCGACCGGTACAGGCTGGACTTGCCGCTGCCATTGGCGCCCGTCACGATGGTGCACCGCCGCAGCGGCACCACCAGCCGCCGCAACGACCGATAGTTCGCCACGGCGAGGGTGTCCAGCACGGAAATGACCTTAT
>JBAXUD010000511.1:0-2647 GCA_037129875.1 Mycobacteriaceae bacterium | reverse complement strand
ACCACCAGCGGGCTGCGCGAGTCGGCCAGGGTTTGCGTGAGTTGCGTGCACACCAGACCGATCAACGCGATGGTTGCCGCGCGCCGCTGAGTTCCGGTCAGACTGCCCATCAGCCAGGCCAGGGTCGCGCCAGTGGTGGTGGCGGTGCCGCGGACGGCGATCGCCCGCCACATCGCCGCCTCGTCGCGGTCGAGCGATCCTGCCCCGTCGTGACTGCTGACTGCCAATGCTGCGGCGGGAAGCGCGTCGGTCAGCATGTTGACCAGCAGCATCTGACGGGCGTTGAGCACGGACCGGCCGGTAACCAGCGTTGTGAGAAGGGCGAACATCACTTCCCCGGCGTTGCCGCCGAGCAGCACCGAAACCGCCGACTGCACGCGCCGCCACAACTGCTCACCTTCGTCGAGCGCGGCAAGCAGCGCTTCGATGTGGCCGTCGAGCAGCAGCATGTCCGCAGCGGTTCGCGCGGGATCACTGCCGCTGGCCGCGACCGCGATGCCCACACTGGCAGCACGGATCGCCGCGGCGTCGTTGGCGCCGTCACCGACCATCGCGGTGACCTGGCCGCTGCGCTCCAGTGTCTGGACCACGTCGATCTTGTGCTCCGGTGACATTCGCGCGAAGACCAGGCGCTGCGCGACGGCCTCGGCGCGTTCGTCAACGGACATCGCCTCCCATTCGGTGCCGGTGACCACCTGATCCTCGGTAACCGCTAACCCCAACTCGTTGGCAATGACCGCGGCCGTGATGGGGTGATCGCCGGTGATGAGCCGCACCCCGATGCCACGCGCCTCCAACTCGGCTAGCAGTGAAGCCGCGCTTGCCCGCGGGGTGTCGGCCAAACCGAGCACTCCGACCGGTTTCAGTCCTGTTCGGCACAACCGTTCCATCGCCGCCGGGTCTGCGGCAGCGCGCGCCGCCTGGCGGGCAGTCAGAGTCCGTTCGGCGACGGCCAATACCCGCAACCCCTCAGCGGCCAGTTCAGTGATCATGGGTGCCAGGTCGGGCGCTTTGCCGGCAAGCGCCGCCGAGAGCACCTCCGGCGCACCCTTGATCGTCAAGCGAGTACCGGTCAGCGACGCGGCGAACGGCCGCCCGGACTGGAACGGAAGGTAGGCATCTCGGACGTCGGCGTCGAAATCGCCGGCAGCCTGCCGGATCGCCTCGTCGGTGGCGTGGTCGGCTTTGCCGTTGTGGGCGACGATAGTGCTGGCCGCGGCGGCGAGCACGGCTGCGCGGCTATGGCCGGGCAAGGGATGTACTCGTTTGACCTGCAGGCGGTTTTCGCTGAGTGTGCCGGTCTTGTCGAAGCACACGACATTGAGCCGGGCCAGGGCTTCCACCGCGTTGGGGTTGCGGATCAGCACATGCTGGCCGCTGAGCTTGCGCGCCGCGGCCAACTGCGCCAGCGTCGCCACCAGGGGCAGCCCCTCCGGCACCGCAGCCACGCTGACTGCGACCGCGCTGCTGACCGCCGCTCTTAGAGGCGAGCCGCGCACCATGCTCAACAACCCGACCAGCGCGCCCCCGCCGAGGGTCCAGGGCAGCGCACGACTGGTGATCCGGGCCAGCTGATAGTGGAGTCCGATCTGCCGAGTTATCCTGGGCGCCATCGCAATTGCGCGCATCACCTCAGTCCCGCTGCCTACCGCTGTGACTATGGCAAGGCCGGTTCCGGCGACGACGGTGCAGCCGGCGTAGATCATGCAGGCCCGTTCCGCCAAGGGGGCACCCGGCGCCGGATCGCTCTGCTTGGGTACCGGCAGCGACTCACCGGTCAGTCGTGACTCGTCGATCTCTACGTTGTCGGCCTCGATGAGCCGAGCATCGGCCGGCACCACCTCGCCGGCGTGAACCTCGATGATGTCGCCGGGGCGCAGCGCCGTGGCGGGCACGTCTTCGCAGTTGTTGTCATCGAGTGGTCCGACGCGGCGCCGGGCCGGCGGATCCTGCACGGCCAGCAGTCGGCGCAGCGTCCGTTCGGCATGCAATTGCTGCTGGGCCGACAGCGCGGCGTTAGTCAACAGGACGCTGCCGACCAACGCGGCATCCAACGGTGAGCCGAGCAGGGCACTGGCCACTGCGCCAGTGGCCAGGATCGGGGTGATCGGGTCGGCGAGGTTAGCCCGGAACTCCCCGGCGAGATCGCCGGCCAGCGACCAGGCGGTTGTACTCGCCCCCCGGACGAGTCGTGCGGGGGCCAGCAGTATCGACGGGCGCTCAGGGGGCGACTCGGGTACCGAGGGCGGCCGGGGCAGGAGACGGTGCACTTCGCCGACCGTCAGGCCGTGCCATTCATGGCCGGGTTCAGCGGTGGGCAACGGCTCCTCGAAAACCTTGTTGGCCGCGCGGAAACCGGTCCACAGCCCGGCGAAGACGCTCGTGTTGACGGCGTCGGGACCGTAGCCGGGCACGCCGGGAACCAGCATCAGCGCGCCGAGGGCCGAGCCGGACAGCGAAAGGCGCACCCCGCGGGTGCTCGCGGCGCGGGCCGCTGGGATGGCCCGCAGAATCCGCCACGCAGCGGGAAGGTCAGGGACGAAAAGATCGGCGCCCCATGCCGGACCGGTTCCGCGGGTGATGCCGATGGTGATGTCGGCCTCGTGTTGGGCGGCCATTTTGGAGGTGGTCAGGAACACCACTGTCG
>JBAXUD010000510.1:0-2651 GCA_037129875.1 Mycobacteriaceae bacterium | reverse complement strand
GCGGTCTTGGCCATCGATTCGTCGGTCTGGGTGACCTTGCGAATGACGGTGCGGTAGTAGATGTTCCAGGCCTGCCGGTAGCGGCGCGCCAGCTTGCGCTTCACTGCGGGGTCCTTCACGACGATGAACTCCCAGTTCTGCCCGTTGGCACCGGTCGGCGCCCGCAGCGACAACTCGATGCATCTCAGAACCAGGGCATCGTCAACCGGGTCGGGACGCAGCCGTCGCACCGCGCGCTGCGTCATCATCGCCTCGACCATCGTCTCGTCGAGACGGGCGAGCGCCTCTGCGGTGCTGGGCACCGGCCCCGAGCCGTCGGCGAGTAGCCCGGCGGGATGCGCGGCGTCAGGCATTCTCGGAAATCCCATTCTCGGAGATCCATCGTGTCGTGAAACGTTGCACCCCGGGGATCTCCTCGGCTATCTGGGAACTGATGTACTTCTCGATCGGACCGCCGATCAGCGGCACTCTCACCTGCACCGTCCCGGTGAACCGAAGGACAGATCCCCCCGCGGTCGGAGACACCCGGGCTGTCGCGACGCCCGATATCGGCGCACCGGAGGTGTGCATCGCCACGTCGGCGTGAAACTCGACGTCGACCATGCGCCAGGTTTCCTCCCGGACCACCTTGAGGTCGCTGGGAATCGCCCTGGCGATTAGGCCCGGCAACGCGTCATTGCGCATGTCCTGGGTCGTCTTCACCTTCACTGTGCCGCGGTCATCGACGTCCAGGGAGTCCAGCCTGATGCTGTCGCCGCCGAACTCGGCAAGCCGGGCGCGCCAGTAGCTCTCGTCGGCGAACGCCGAATGGACCTGGCCGACCGTGGCCGCGGATGGGGTGCAGACGTCGAACGGCCGTGGCACGAGCCCTACTCCGCCGCTCGGGCCGGACCCGGCGACCGCTTGGCCAGGACACGGTCCGCCAGGCCGGCGGCGAAGCGGCGGGTCTCGTCGAGTTGCGCCTCGCTGATGTTGGTGACCGGGATACGGACGCCGAGATAGCGCTCGCGGTACTCCCCCGAACCCAGGTAACTCGTCAGCGAGAGCATCGAGCGCAGCTGGCTTCCGGGATAACCGAAATGGATTCCGCCCTCATAGCGTCCGCCGGCCTTCTCGGCCAGCTTGCGCACCGCATTGAGGTTCTCCCGCCAGTAGCGTCGGCAGACCACGAAGACTGCAAAAGGCTTGCCCTGCAGAAGTGGACGCGCCTCGCCCGACTTCAGGAACGACCGCAACGGCATGCTGACGTCGCGCCACCAGGTGGGCGAGCCGATGCAGATCAGGTCATAGTCGCCGCGGCGCACCTCGTCGGGGGTGCGGATGGCACCGGTGGCCTTGCGCGTCTGGGCGGGCAGCACGCTGAGAAAATCGGGCCACGTGCGGTTCATCGGAAAGCGCGAGAACCGTTCGGCGTAGCGAGGATCGGTGAACTCGATCGGCGCGGTGTACACCTCGCACCCCCGCTCGCGGAAAACCTCCCCCGCGGCGTCCAGAACCTTGCGCGCCTGCCCGGTATAGCTGTAATAGAGCAGCAGGACCCGGGGCGGCTGAGCCGAATGTGCACCGTCGTCAGTCACGGCAGGACCTCCCCTCGCGGGTGCGATGCGCACGGATTTCGCACGCTCCAGCAACTACGAATACTCTCACACGGGTGAGCGACAGAGTTGCCGTGAACCTCACCGGCCCGGCCAAGACGATGCTGTCGACCCTGTACCTCAAGGCCCTCGACGCCGGCTTCGAGCGCCCGGTGCTCGCTGACCGGTTCGCCAGGGATGCGATCGACCGGATCGACTACGACTGGGAATCGCTGGACATCGGCGCCGCGTGGGCGCCGCTGTGCACCGTCCGCACGGCGCAGTACGACATCTGGGCACGCAGCTTCCTGGCGCGGCACCCGCGCTGCACGGTGGTGCATCTCGGCTGCGGCTTGGACGCCCGGGTGTTCCGGCTCGATCCGGGCCCGGATGTCCAGTGGTACGACGTGGACTTCCCGGAAGTGATCGCCTTGCGCGAGAAGGTGTATCCGGCCCGGCCGCACTACCACCTCACCCCGAGTTCGGCGACGGACCCGTCGTGGCTCGACCAGATCCCCGCGGATCGCCCGGTGCTGTTCCTGGCCGAAGGCATCAGCATGTACCTCACCGAGGACGAGGGCATCGCGCTGCTGCGCCGTGTCGTCGACCGCTTCGGGTCCGGTGAACTGCAGATCGACTTCTTCAACTGGCTGGCCATCAAGTCGCAGAAAACACAGACCCTGGTCCGCCGCTCCGGGTCGACGCTGTACTGGGCCGTCAATTCGCCCGAGGATGTGCTGCGCCGGGTTCCGGGAATTCGCTTGCGCGAGTGGGCGACCTTCTTCGGCGCCAGCACGTTCAGCAGGGTTTCGGCCCGCTATCGCGCAGCCAAACGCGCCGCCCGCCTGGCGCCGGCGATCCGCAAGGCGGCGCAGTACCACGTCTACGAGTTCGGACCGCTGCGCTAGGGGCACCGGAGACCATCAGGCCTGTCGCGCGGCGACCTGATCAGATCTGTCGCGCCGCGACGGCATCAGATCTGTCGCGCCGCGACGTCATCAGATCTGTCGCGCCGCGACGGCATCAGATCTGTCGCGCCGCGACGGCGTGCAACAGGGATTCGATTGCCGCAACACG
>JBAXUD010000051.1:0-12740 GCA_037129875.1 Mycobacteriaceae bacterium | reverse complement strand
TCCGCAAGGGCTGATCAGCGGATATCGCGGCGCCGCAACCCTGCCAGGCCGACCCCTGTCAGGGTGGCGGCGGCCGCGAGCAACCACAACAGCGGTGCAACGCGAAGCGGTTCACCCGGCACCCGGGAAATGTGGGTGAACGGACTCAGGTCCTGAACCCATTGGGGCATGCCGGCAACCGAACCCAACAGGTACAGGGCAATAAAGCCGACAAGCACCGCCCAGGCGGCCGGGGCGACCCGGGGCGCCAGCCCGATCAGGGCCAGGGTTACCCCAGCCATCAGCCACACCGCGGGAAGTTGCACCGCGGCGGCGGCCAGGACCCCGGGAAGTTTGGCGCCCACGTCGCCCGCGGCGATGCCGTAGGCGAGACCGGCCACCGCGCCGGCCGTCATCAGCGACACCGTCGTGCCCAGCAGTGCGAACAGCAGATGACTTGTCGCCCAGCGCAATCGGCTGACCGAACCTGCGAGCAACGCCTCGGCCCGAGAGTTGACCTCCTCGTTGTGCAGGCGCAGGGTGGCCGAGATCGCCTGGGCCGCGGCACCGACGCCGAGGAAGCTGAACGAGATCGCGATGAACGCCCACTCCAGGGAGGCGGTGCCGCCGAAGCGGTCGATGATCTCGCGCATCCGGGCGCTGTCGCCGATCTCGGTGCCGACGGCGTTGACCACACTCCCGGCGAGCAGGGCATACAACCCCAGTCCCACCGTCCACGCCACCAGCGCTGAGCGCTGCAACCGCCACGCGAGTCCGAATGTGCCGGCCAGCCACGCGGGGGCAGCAGGGTGCCCCGGCCGCTCGGCGATCAGCCCGGCGCCGACGTCGCGATCGCGCAGCAGCCGGTAGGCCAGAGCGACGAGCAGCAGTGTGGCCAGTGCCTGCAGGCCCAGAACCCACCACCGTTCACCGGCGTACGGACGGACCTGAAGCGCCCAGCCGAGCGGCGAGAACCAGGACAGCACACCGCTTCCGGCATCCCCGATGGCCCGCAGTCCGAACGCGGAACCCAGGGCCGCGAAGGCGATGCCACGGGCGGTTCGCGCCGACGCGCTCAGTTGCGCGGCCACCGCGGCCACCGCGGCGAACACCAGACCCGAACCGGTCAACGCCGCGCCGAACGCCACCGAACCGGCCGCTGGGACATCGGTGCGCAGCAGCCCGGCCGTACCGATCAGCCCGGTGGCCGCCGAGGCGCCGAAGGCCAGCAGCAGGGCGGCGGTCAGCGCGGCGTAGCGGCCCACCACCGTCGAGTCCAGCAGTTCGGTGCGGCCGGACTCTTCGTCGCCGCGGGTGTGGCGGATGACGGTGAGGATCGCAGCGACGCCGATCAGGGCGTGGTAGACCCCCGCCTTCCAAAGCGCGGTGGCCCCGATGGAGTCGTTGTAGATGTTGCCGTACAGCGCGCGCTGCGCGGGGCTGGCCATCACCGAGGCGGCGAACGCTGCGCGCTGCTGCTGATCGGGGTAGACGCTGTCGATGCTCGCCACATAGACGCTTCCCAGCGGCAGCGACAGCAGCAACACCCACAGCGGCAGGATGATTCGGTCCCGCCGGAGAAACAGCCGCAGCAAGCTCCGGGTGCCGGCGAATGCGGAATCGGCGGTCATATCTGCGGCGGCGTACCGGGGTCATAGTGGCGCAGGAACAACTCCTCCAGCGTTGGCGGCTGGCTGACGAGGCTGCGCACCCCGGCACGGCTGAGCGCCCACATGAAATCGGGCAATGCGCCGGCGTCGACTTGGGCGTTGAGCACCCCGTCGGCGACGGTGACATCCTCGACGCCCGGAATCCGGCCCAGGTCGCCGGGGTCGCCCAAAAGTTCGGCCCGGATCGAGGTGCGCGAAAGATGCCGCATCGACGCCAGCGTTCCGCTCTCCACGGTTCGTCCGGCACGGATGATGGTGACCCGCTCGCACAGCGCCTCGACCTCGGCCAGGATGTGGCTGGACAACAGAACCGTGACGCCGCGCTCGCGGGCTTCGGCCACACAGCTGCGAAACACATTCTCCATCAACGGGTCCAGTCCGCTACTGGGCTCGTCGAGCAGGAGCAGTCGGGCGTGCGACGACAGCGCGGAGATCAGCGACACCTTCTGCCTGTTGCCCTTGGAATAGGTGCGGGCCTTCTTGGCGGGGTCGAGGTCGAACCGCTCGATCAACTCATCCCGGCGGATACGGTCCTGGCCGCCCCGCATCCGGGCCAGCAGATCGATGGTCTCGCCGCCGGTCAGCGACGGCCACAACGTGACATCGCCGGGAACATAAGCGATTTCGCGGTGCAAGGACACCGCGTCATGCCAGGGGTCACGACCGAGTAGCCGGGCGCCACCGCTGCTGGCCCGCACGATGCCCAGCAGGATCCGCAGTGTCGTCGACTTGCCGGCGCCGTTGGGGCCGAGGAAGCCGTGCACCTCGCCTTCGGTGACGCGCAGCTCCAAGCCGTCCAGCGCCCGCACCGCACCGAAGTTCTTCTTGAGTCCGGCGACGTCGATGACGGCGTTCATGTCCGGGTCCCTACGCCTCGGCATCGATGCGGTCCAGCGCGCGGGCGGCCAACTCGTGTCCCAGGTCGATCAGTTCGGCGGCGCGGTGGAAATCCAAACTGCGGCAGGCTGTTCGGGGGACTTCGATGAGGACATCGGGCGGATAGGTCGCCATCTGGTGGCGGGCCAGCGCCGCCTGAGCGATGTCGATCGTCCGGCTCATCACGGCAAAGCCGCCCAGTTTCGGGATCGGGGTGTCGCGCACGATGTCGATCAGCGGATCGTCGATGGGGTCACCCGGAGACGGCTCCACGGGAGAGATCGGATCGGTGGCGGCGTTGAGCCGGTCCAGTAGCGCCGAGGTGCTGCGTCGCAGCCGATTCAGCCGCTCACGCGTCGGCCGGATATCAGCGCCGCCGTCGTCGGAGACGTCCATTCCCGAGACGCTGACCGCGACGGTGATGTCGGCATTGGCGGCCGTGATCGGGGCCAGCGGCAACGGATCGAGGATGCCGCCGTCGGCCAGCAGTCGCCCGTCGAGAACGTGCGGGGCGATCACCCCGGGGATGGCGATCGACGCGCGGATCGCCTCGTCGAGCGGACCCCGTTGCAACCAGACCGACCGGCCGGCGATCAGGTCGGTGGTCACTGCGGTGTAGGCGACGGGCAGGTCTTCGATGGTGACCGAGCCGAGCAGGTCGCGCACCGCGTCGAGGATCTTGCCGGCCCGCAACACCCCGGCCGCCGAGATGGACGGGTCGAGCAGGCGCAGGACGGCCGGACCCGTCAGCGTGGTGGCCCACTGGGTGAACTCGTCGAGCGAGCCGGCTGCGAACAAGCCGCCCACGAGGGCGCCCATCGACGAACCGGCCACCGCCACCACCTCGTAGCCACGGCTCTGCAACTCGTTGATCACCCCGATATGGGCGTATCCCCGGGCACCACCGCTGCCCAGTGCCAGAGCCGCGCGCTTAGCCATGACTCCATTGTGGTCTGAGGCTGCTGTCGACTTTCGCGTCGCCCTGATTTGAAGCTGCGACGACGCGTCAGCAGCCGCCGTCCGCGGCTGCGCGGACGGCGATGATGACTGCGGCCTGCTGTGGACTGCTCAGTTCCGCCCAGGTCTTCTTGAACGTCACCTGGCTCGGGTCCTTGGCGGATTGAACCTCTTGAAGAAGCGGTTCCACCAAGTCGTGCGGATCGCCGCCCTTGGCGCTCATCCAATCCTTGGCACCCAGGCAGGACTGGCCGTACTGCTCTTCGGTGGACTGCGCCGGCTCATCGATCCGGGTCGTCACACCGCCCGCTGATACGCCGATGGGGGCGTCCCCCGGCGGGGCTTGCGGCGCAGTCGCCGATGCGGAGGGGGCCGCCGACGGAGCCTTGCTCGCCGTGCTGCCACCGCCCGCGGAACACCCCGTCAGCAGGGTGGCCGCTGCCGCGGAGATCGCGGTAGCGCCGAACAGGGCCCGATGTCGAGTGCTGAGCATGCCCGCCAATCTATGCAACACTTGCCGCCGTGATGGAGCATCCCCGGTTTCAGGAGTGTTGTCGGGCCTGACGCAGCGCCCGACCCATCCCTTCTTCCCGGAGCATCCACCGTGGCTTCCTTCTCTGTTTCCGCCGTTCCCGATGCCTGGTCCCTGCGGTCGTCTTCGGCCGTGGCGCCGCCGACCAGCCTGCGGCTTCCGGACCTCCTCCACGCGACCGACCGGTACGCCGACGGGGTGCGGTGCTGGTCGACATCCGCCCGGCTGCCCAGCGTGCCGCCGAGGGAACGGTGCCGGGCGCGGTGGTGATCGAGCGAAATGTGTTGGAGTGGCGATGCGATCCGACGAGCGGCGCGCGACTGCCCCAGGCTATCGACGACGGCGTCGAGTGGGTGGTGCTCTGCTCGCAGGGCTATACCTCCAGCCTGGCCGCCGCGGCGCTGCAGGAGTTGGGACTGCACCGGGCCACCGACGTGGTCGGCGGCTATCAGGCACTGGCGCAGACCGGCGTGCTCCCAGTGGTGGCGGCGTGGGCTACTGCGGGTAGTCCTGGGTGACGCGACCGCGCAACTGCTCGGTCTTCTCCGGGGTCCACCCCGGCGGCTTCAGCACTGCCGCCCAGCCGTTGACGACGTCCTTGACGTACCGGTGGCCGTGGCCGTCGGGCACGTCGACAGCCACCGCCATGTCGGCGGACACCTGCAGGAAGGTCACCACCGGGGTCCACTTCATATCCTTGGACACGTCGTAGCCTCTCGGCTCACGCAGCCAATCAGGTTCTGCGAAAAGAAGTTCCGGGTTGAACCACGCGATCGGGTCCGAGGCGTGCTGGAGGTAGACGATCCGCGGGTTGCCCCACGGCTGGTCTGGCCGGCCGAGGTTCTCGGCGCGGGCGGCGAAGCGCACGTTGGCGCCGTCGTCGAAGATCGGCAGCCACTCCGGCGAACCGGCATCGCGGTTGACGGTGATGTCGTCGCGCATGGTGTTCTGGAACGTCGGCCCGGAGAACAACGCCCCGTCGGTGCGGGCGATGATGTTGTTCGGGCTCAGGAACGGCGCCTCGCCGCCGAACGACCCGAGGCTCTCGCCGAACACGACGATCTTGGGCCGCTGCGCTTCGGGCAGGGCGCGGACCTTCTCGTCGACCGCTTCGAACAACGCTTGGCCGGCCTGACGGGCGTTCTCCTTGTCCACCAGGAACGACAACCAGCTGGGCAGGAACGAGTACTGCATGCTCACGATGGCGGTGTCGCCGTTGTACATGTACTCCAGGGAATCCGCCTCGGCGGCGTTGATCCAGCCGGTGCCGGTGGTGGTGCCCACCGCGATGAGTTTGCGTTTCAGGCCGCCCTGCCGCTCGAGTTCGGCCGCCGCCAGTTCCGCGGTCGCCCGAATTCCCTTGGCGGAGTTCAGGCCTGCGTAGGCGCGGATCGGCTCGGTCGCCGGCGCCTTGTTGAACTCACTGAGCTGGGCGACGGTGGGGCCGCCGTGCAGGAAGATTCGGCCCTGATGGCCCAGCGACGCCCACGAGGCCAGGGAACCCGGACCGCCGGAACGCAGCGTGGTGGTCGGTGCCGGCAGGCTCGCATCCATCTCGTCGTTGACGGACGAGAAGGTCTTGTTGAGCAGGCTCATGGCTCCCCGCACCACGACGCCGTTGAGGATCGCGATCCCAAGGGATAGCAGCGCCACGACCGTGACGACGAACGACACGCGTGGCGGGGCGACGCGACCCAGTTGGTACACCAGGAACCGGAACAGCCTGCCGACCAACTGGCCGAGTTCGACGAACAGGAACAAGAGCACGACGGCGATCGCCGCCGCCTGCGGGTAGTTGAACCACTTCAGCCGGGGCACACCCATCAGGTCGCGGACGTGGTCCTGCCAGTAGTGGAAGTAGAAGACGCCCAACACCAAACCGAGCGCGCCGAGGATCACCAGCAGGGTCCAGGCCCACCGCGGCGGCCGGGGGCTCGCCGGACGGGACTGCATGAACCGCACCAGCCACACCCCGAACACGCCGAGGCCGTAGCCGATGGCGCCGGCCGCCCCGCTGACCAGGCCCTGGAAGAGCGGTCCGCGCGGCAACAGCGACGGCGTCATCGACAGCAGCAGGAACACCATGCCGACGGCGGTGCCGGCGAACGTGTAGCGCCGCTGCCACCAGTCCCGCTTGGTTTCTGCCGGTTTCGCCGAAGCGGGCGGGGCGGTGTCGACGACGGTCACGGGCTCCAACCCTAGCGGTGGGTGAAGTTCGGAGGCCGCTTCTCGGTGAACGCCGCCATGCCCTCGGTCTGGTCGTCGGTGGCGAACGCGGAGTGGAAAAGCCGGCGTTCGTAGAGCAGTCCTTCAGCGAGTGTGGACTCGAATGCGCGGTTGACCGCCTCCTTGGCCATCCGCGCCGCCGACCGCGACATCTGGGAAATGGTGGTGGCGACCGCGTTCGCCTCAGCCATGAGTGCGTCGGCAGGGACCACCCGGGACACCAGGCCGCTGCGCTCGGCCTCGGCGGCGTCGATGGTGCGCCCGGTCAGGATCAGGTCCATGGCCTTGGCTTTGCCGATCGCCCGGGTTAGCCGCTGGGAACCCCCCATGCCCGGCAGTACGCCGAGCTTGATCTCGGGCTGACCGAACTTGGCGGTGTCGGCGGCGATCAGCACGTCGCACATCATCGCCAACTCGCAGCCGCCGCCCAGTGCGTAGCCGGCGACCGCGGCGATCAACGGGGTGCGCACCGCGGCGAGCTTGCCCCACGCGGCAAAGAAGTCCGACTCGAAGACCTCCGAGTACGACAGCGACGCCATCTCCTTGATGTCGGCGCCGGCGGCGAAGGCCTTCTCGCCGGAGCCGGTGATGATGATCGCGCCGATGCCAGGATCGGCGTCGAACTCGGCTGCCGCACTGGTGACCTCCCGCATCACCTCGCTGTTGAGGGCGTTGAGCGCTTGCGGGCGATTGAGGGTGATGGTGCCGACCCGCTCGGAGCGGCTCACCAGGATGGTCTCGTAACTCATTGTCTGCTCCTCTAGAACGTCAGATCGGGATCGGCCGGTGCGAAATAGCCCGCAATGTCGTCGTCGGTCACCGCCGAGATCGACGACGGCGACCACTGCGGGTTGCGGTCCTTGTCCACCAACTGGGCGCGGATGCCCTCGACGAAGTCGTGCGACCGCAGCGATGCGCACGACACCCGGTACTCCTGCACCAGCACCTCCTCGAGGGTGTTCAGCGTGGCGGCCCGGCGCACCGCCGCCAGGGTGACGGCCAGCGCGATGGGGGAGCGGGTGGCGATGAGGTTCGCGGCGTCGTTCGCCTGACCTTCGTCGTGGTCCCGCAGGCGAGCGACGATCGCGGCGACGCTGTCCCCGGCGTAGCAATGATCGATCCAGTCCCGTTGCGCGGCAAGATGGCTGGATGGCGGATCCTGGGCGTAAGCGGTGACCGCAGCCTCGGGACCGTCGGCCTCGACCATGGCGGTGAACGGCTCGAGGTCGTTCTGTGGCACGTAGTGGTCGGCGAAGCCGAGTGCGATGGCGTCGGCGCCGGATATCGGAGCGCCGGTCAGGGCGGCGTGCAGGCCGAGTTGTCCCGGCGCCCGGGACAGCAGGTAGGTGCCCCCGACGTCGGGGATGAACCCGATGCCGACCTCGGGCATCGCGATCTTGGAGTGCTCCGTCACCACTCGGACGCTGCCGTGCGCACTGATCCCGACACCGCCGCCCATGACGATGCCGTCCATCAGCGCGACATAGGGCTTGGGATAGCTCCCGATCCGCGCGTTGAGGCGGTACTCGTCGAACCAGAACCGCCTTGCGCCGAAGCCGTCGGCCTTCGCGCTGTGATACAGAAACACAACGTCGCCACCGGCGCAGAGACCACGTTCGCCGGCGCCGGCCACCACCACAGCGCGAATGTCGTCGTTCTGCTCCCAGGCTGCCAGGGTGGCGTCCATGGCGGTCACCATGGCCTGGTTCAGCGAGTTGATCGCCTTCGGGCGGTTTAGCGTCAGGAATCCCACCCCGCGCTCGACGCGGACCAGGACTTCATCGGTGTCAGTGCTGACCACAGGGATCTCCGTCCGTGACAGGTGGACCTGTCGATTTTTACCAGGAGCAATGCCAGTGGCACACATTGGGTTGGCAGGTAAGGTTGTCCTACGACGGCAAAATCTAGGCGGTTCCTGGGAACCATCCGGAGAGGGCCTTCGTTGACGCAGTGTCTATTAGTCCGACTTGGGAGGATCCGCGGTGCGGCAAAGCAGCAATCCGGTATTCCGCTCGTTGCCACAACAGCAACAGGGCGCCTACGCGAAGTTCGGTACCGGCATGGCCGGTGCAGCCCAGGGGGTCGGCTACCAGACTGAGCCGTACACCACCCGGGCGCCGCAGACCGGTGTCTCGCGGCCCATGACCATCGACGACGTCGTCACCAAGACCGGTATCACCCTCGGGGTGCTGTCCGTGGTGGCGGTGATCTCCTACTTCCTGGTGTCGTCCAACGTCGGGTTGGCCATGCCGTTCGTGCTGGTCGGCTCACTGGGCGGGCTCGCCCTGGTGCTCATCGCGACATTCGGCCGCAAGCAGGACAACCCGGCGATCGTCCTGAGCTACGCCGCACTCGAAGGCCTGTTCCTCGGCGCCTTCTCATTCGTGTTGGCGAACTTCACCGTCGGTGGCGCGAATGCCGGGGCGATGATCGGCCAGGCCATCCTCGGCACCATCGGTGTCTTCTTCGGGATGCTCGTCGTCTACAAGACCGGTGCTATCCGGGTGACGCCGAAGTTCACCCGCATGCTGGTCGCCGGCATGATCGGCGTGCTGGTGCTGATGCTGGGCAATCTGGTGCTCGGGATGTTCGGTGTCGGCGGCGGTGAGGGCATGGGCCTCCGCTCCGGCGGCACGGTGGCAATCATCTTCTCGCTAGTCTGCATCGGGCTCGCGGCATTCAGCTTCTTGATCGACTTCGACTCCGCCGACCAGATGATCCGGGCCGGCGCGCCGGAGAAGGCCGCCTGGGGCGTTGCCCTCGGCCTGACGGTGACGCTCGTCTGGCTCTACGTCGAGATCCTGCGTCTGCTCAGCTACTTCCAGAACGACTAGCTGATCCGTCGCCTCAACGGGAAAGCCCCGCTTCGGCGGGGCTTTTTCGTACCATTGCTAGCCTCGAATGGCCTGACGGTGCGCGACTCCGTCGACGGAGTGGACTACTACCGCCGGGTCATGGGCGTGGACATCGACGCCGGTGCGGCGCCTTATCCGGCTTATGTGATGCAACGGCGATAACCCACTCCATCGAAACTGCGCACGGATCGCGGTCTGTGCACAGTTAGCGATCTGCATGCATTCTCGATGAGGGAACGCCCGCGATGCTCGGGGGCGTGGTGTACCTCGATGGACCGTTTTGTGGCGTTGAGGCCCTGGCGGAGGGCCTCGTACGGAAGCATGAGCTTCGCTCGAAGTATGTGGCGTTGTTTCCCGGCGTTTACGTCCCGCGCGCTGTAAGCCCGACATTCCGGCACCGGGCGCAGGCGGCGTGGCTGTGGTCGCAGCGCGGGGGAGTGCTGGCCGGCCTGACGGCGGCGAGGCTCCACGGGGCGAGGTGGGTCGATGACACGGCCCCGATCGAATTGGTCTGGCCCAACAGCCGTCCGCCCCGGGGTATTCGCGTCTACGCCGAAACCCTTGATGAGGCCGAAATCGGCCTGCGCGCAAGCCTGCCTGTCACGACCGCCGCGCGCACCGCCTACGACATCGGCCGCCGCGGAACTCTGGCCGACGCCGTGGCACGCCTCGACGCCTTGGGCAACGCCACTGGGTTAGCGACCTTAGACGTCGTCGACCGCGTTCGCCGCGGAGCGCGTGGAGTACGTCAACTCACCCGGGCGTTGGCCCTTTACGATGCCGGCGCGCAGTCACCACGCGAAACCTGGCTGCGGCTGATGGTCATCGATGCCGGGTTCCCGCGTCCCCAGACCCAGATACCGGTGGTCGTCGGCGGCCGGACGAAGTACTACCTCGACATGGGATGGCCAGATTTGAAGCTGGCCGTCGAATACGAGGGAGACCACCACCGCACCGACCGCGCACAGTTCGCGCGAGACATCGCCCGCCTCGATGAGCTGCTGGCACTGGGCTGGACGATCATCCGGGTTGCCGCTGACACACCGCCCCACGCGGTCGTCAGAAGGCTCCGGCGGGCGTGGGAGGAGGCGTCGAAACTGCGGTGAGATCGCGAAAACGCGAAAATCGCCGATCTGTGTACAGTTTCGGCGCGGGCGGGACCCCAGGGGGAGGCGGCGCGGCGACGGTCAGGAAAGCCGCTCGATCACCAGGGCCATGCCCTGCCCGCCGCCGACGCACATGGTCTCCACCCCGAACGTCTTGTCATGGGTCGCAAGGTTATTGAGCAGTGTGGCGGTGATGCGGGCGCCGGTCATCCCGAACGGATGGCCCAGGGCGATCGCGCCGCCGGAGACATTGAGCTTGTCCTCGTCGATGCCCAACTCCCGCGCCGAGCCCAGCACCTGGACGGCGAAGGCCTCGTTGATCTCGAACAGGTCGATGTCGGAGACCGACATCTTGGCGTAGCCCAGCGCCTTCTTGACGGCCTCGATCGGGCCCAGGCCCATGATCTCCGGCGACAGCCCCGAGACACCGGTGGCCACGATCCGTGCCAGCGGCGTCAGGCCCAGTTCCTTGGCCTTGGCATCCGACATGACGACGACGGCGGCCGCCCCGTCGTTCAGCGGGCAGGCATTGCCCGCGGTGATGGTCCCGTCGGGCCGGAACACCGGCTTGAGCTGGCTGATCTTCTCGTAGGAGGTGCCCGCGCGTGGTCCGTCGTCGGTCGAGACGACGGTGCCGTCGGGCAGCGTCACCGGAGTGATCTCGCGCTCGAAGAACCCGCTCTTGATGGCCTCTTCGGCACGGTTCTGGCTCAGCACGCCCCAGCGGTCCTGGTCTTCCCGGCTGATACCGGTGAACTGCGCGACGTTCTCGGCGGTCTGTCCCATCGCGATGTAGACGTCCGGTAGCAGACCGTCTTCGCGGGGGTCATGCCACGAGGCCGCACCTCCTGCGGCGGCGGCGGTGCGGGCCTCTGCGTCGGCGAACAAGGGGTTATGGGAGTCGGGCCAGCCGTCCGAGGTGCCGTGCGGGAACCGCGACACCGTCTCCACTCCGGCAGAGATGAAGGCCTGCCCCTCGCCGGCCCGGATGGCGTGGAACGCCATCCGGGTGGTCTGCAGCGAGGACGAGCAGTACCGGTTGACGGTGACGCCGGGAAGGAAGTCGTAGCCGAGTTCGACGGCCACCACGCGGGCGAGGTTGAACCCCGCCTCACCGCCGGGCTGCCCGCACCCCAGCATGAGATCGTCGATGTCGCGCGGGTCCAGCGCCGGGACCTTGTCGAGCGCGGCACGCACCATCTGCGTGGCCAGGTCATCGGGGCGCATGGTGACAAGTGACCCCTTACCGGCGCGTCCGATCGGAGAGCGGGCGGTGGAGACGATGACGGCTTCGGGCATGACGGGCTCCTGGTTGCGGGGCGGAATACCGGAAGAAACCTAACTCGCCGGCCGCACCACCGCTGCGGGCACCCCGGCGGTGCGGCGGCGCAGCAACCTGTTTAGCCGAGCGAGCGGTGTTGCCTCGGGGCAATACTCCGGTAATGGCACCCACGAGGATTCGAGCGTCGACAAGCCCAGCGCGTGGCAGAGAGCGGCCAGCAGTTGGCCGGCCGCCAGGGCATATCCGTCGGCCGACGGGTGGTAATGATCCTCGGAGAACAGCCGCTCGGGTTCGCTGAGGAAGTGCGGCGTGAGCAGGTTGGCCAGCGGTACCGGCACGCCGCCGGCGGCCCGGGCCTCGGCGGTCTGGGCGGCGGCCAGTCGCAGTCCCAGCGATCGGGCCGTCCAGCGCAGCGGCTGGGGAATGGCGGTAATCCAGCCGAAGTCCGGGCAGGTGCCGACCACGACGGCGGTGCCGCCGTCGCACAGGCGTCGCACGGCCGAACCGAGCCGTCGGGCCGACGGCCCGATGCCGTTGAGCGTTGTGACGTCGTTGGCGCCGATCATGATCAGTGCGGCATCCGGTCGTGGCCCGGCGACCAGCATGGCGTCTACCTGGCTGGCCAGGCCTTTCGAGGTGGCGCCGACAATTGCCTTGGTGGACAACCGAACCGGGTGCCCGGTGGTCTCGGCAAGACCGCGGGCGATGAGCGCTCCCGGAACCTCGTCCGCGTCCCGGCAGCCGTAGCCGGTGGCGGTGGAATCGCCGAAAACCATCAGATGCAGACCGACGTCCAGACCACGCTCCCAACGGCGCACCCGACCGCCGCCCGGGGCATAGACACCGTCGGCGCGCGGCGGGGTGTCCCAGGCTCTCGGGATGACACTGCGCGCCTGCTCGGCCTGGCCGGACAACAGGTTGCGGGCGCCGACCACCGCGCCGCCGGTGGAGGCCAGAACCCCTGCGACGGCCAGCGTTCGTGCAGAGCCGAACCACTGGGCCACGCGGTCAGTTTAGGTGGCGTAAATGGGGGAAACTAGTGCTCAGCAGCACTTTGCGGTTACAGAGCGGTATCAGAACCGGCAAATATCGCAATCTGGGGTTGTGGTCTGGGTCACAGCTGCGAAGCTTTAGCCCCCGGGGTCGACAGAGTGACCCCACGGCACACCACTACAACGACGCATCACTACAACGACCCATCGCTACAACGACGCATCACTACAACGACGTAGGGAGTGTTGACGATGACCGCACCCA
>JBAXUD010000509.1:0-2665 GCA_037129875.1 Mycobacteriaceae bacterium | reverse complement strand
GATGAGCGCCTGCGCGAAGAACAAACAATCCAGAGGACGGGACGAGCCCGTCGACCGTATGAACCTGACCGGGTCATGCCGGCGTAGGGAGTGAGCCGTGAAGACATTTCTGCCCCTGCCACCACCGCGCCAGACGCCGGTGCGGGTGCTCACCATCGCCGGGTCGGATTCCGGCGGGGGCGCCGGGATTCAGGCAGATATGCGCACCTTCGCCCTGCTGGGTGTGCACTCATTGGTGGCCGTGACAGCGGTGACGATTCAAAACTCATTGGGCGTCAAGGGTTTTCACGAAATCCCACCCGACATGATCGCCGGTCAGATCGAGGCGGTGGCCACCGACATCGGGATGCAGGCGGCCAAGACCGGCATGCTGGCGTCCTCGGAGATCATCGAGACGGTCGCGGACTGCTGGCGCGGCCTCGGCCTGGCCGGGACCACCCCGTTCGTCGTCGACCCGGTATGCGCGTCCATGCACGGCGACCCACTGCTGCACCCCAGCGCCCTGGACACCCTGCGAACGGTGCTCTTCCCGCTGGCGAGCCTGGTCACCCCCAACCTCGACGAGGTGCGCCTGCTCGCCGGTATAGAGGTCATCGACGCGAAATCACAGCGTGACGCCGCCAGCGCGCTGCACGACCTCGGCCCTCAGTGGGTTCTGGTGAAGGGCGGCCATCTGCGGGCGGCCCCGGACAGCCCCGATCTGCTCTACGACGGCAACGACTTTCACACCTTCGACGCCCCGCGGGTGGACACCTCCCACGACCACGGTGCCGGCGACACCCTGGCGGCGGCCACTGCGTGCGCGCTGGCCCACGGGTATGCGATGCCGGATGCGGTGGCCTTCGGTAAGGCCTGGGTGACCGAATGCCTGAAGGCGGCCTATCCGTTGGGCGCCGGGCACGGACCGGTGTCGGCCCTGTTCCGGCTGCAGGCGTGACAAAGCGAGAAGCCGAAGGCGGATCGCACATCGATCGGGGCCTCGAGGACATCGCCGGGCTCGCCCACCACCCCGACCGTGCGCCCCGGGGCGTGGTGGCGCTCACCCATGGCGCCGGCGGCAGCCGGGAGTCTCCGCTGCTGGTCGTCCTGTGCGACGAGTGGGCACGGCGCGGCTGGCTGGCCATCCGCTACAACCTGCCCTACCGGCGTCGCCGGCCGACGGGTCCGCCGTCGGGATCCTCAGCCGCCGACCAGTCCGGCATCGCCGAGGCGCTGGAGGTTGCGCGCACGCTGTGCGCCGGGCCGCTGATCGCCGGTGGGCACTCCTACGGCGGCCGGCTCACCTCGATGCTGGTGGCCGCACAGCCCGGCATCGCCGACGAACTGACGCTCTTCTCCTATCCGCTGCACCCGCCCGGGAAACCGGAGCGGCTGCGCACCGAACACTTCGGCTCGATCACTGTGCCCACCGTGTTCACCCACGGCAGCTCGGACCCGTTCGGATCGCTTGAGGAGCTGCGTTCCGCCGTCGCGCTCATCCCCGCCAAGACCGCCATCGTCGAGGTCAGCGGCGCACGCCACGACTTGGGGTTTTCCAAAGGGACCAAAGTCACCGATGTCGGGACACGGGCAGTCGACGCCGCGCTGGGCTTCGGTCCGCCACACTGATTCCGGTACCGTCGGTCCCATGACCGAGCAGAACTACGACGTCATCATCGTCGGAGCCGGCTTCGGGGGCATCGGCGCGGCGATTCAGCTCAAGCGCCTGGGCTTTGAGAATTTCGTGCTCCTCGACCGGCTCGACGACCTGGGCGGCACCTGGTACGTCAACCACTACCCCGGGTTGGCGTGCGACGTCCCGACCGCGACCTACTCGTACTTCTTCGAGCCGAACCCGAACTGGTCGCGGCTGTACTCCACCGGCGCGGAGATCAAGCAGTACGCCGACGACGTCGCCGACAAGTACGACGTGCGCCGCCATATCCGGTTCAACACGACGGTCGAGGGCGCCCGTTGGGACGAGGAGGCCGGCCTGTGGCGGGTGGCGCTCGCCGACGGCCAGACGCTGCACTCGCGGTTCCTGATCACCGCGACCGGGTTCCTGTCCCAGCCGCACACTCCGGACATTCCCGGCATCCACGGCTTCGAGGGCAAAGTCATCCACACCACCGCTTGGGACGACGGCTTCGACCCGACGGGCAATCGGATCGCGCTCATCGGTACCGGTGCCACCGCAGTGCAGCTGATCCCGCAGTTGGCCCGCAGCGCCGGCGAGCTGACGGTCTACCAGCGCACGGCGATCCACGTCGTGCCCAAACTCGACTTCGCCTATCCGGAGTGGACCAAGCGGCTTTTCGCCCGCGTGCCGATGGCCCAGCGCGCCGTCCGCGCCGTAACCGACGCGATCTACGAGTTCTTCAACTACGTGGTCTTGCATCAGGGGCAATTCCTGTACCGCCGGCTCGACATCGGCGCGGCCGACGTGGCCAAGCTGTACCGGTTCGTCACGCTGCGCGATCCGGAGTTGCGCCGCAAGCTCACCCCGCCCTACGACCTGGGCTGCAAACGGCCGACGTTCTCCAACAGCTACTACCGCACCTTCACCAAGCCCAACGTGCACCTGCAGGCCAGTGGCATCGAGCACATCGAGCCGCACGCCATCGTCGCCAATGACGGCACCCGCACCGAGATCGACACCCTGGTGCTGGCGACCGGTTTCGATCTG
>JBAXUD010000508.1:0-2665 GCA_037129875.1 Mycobacteriaceae bacterium | reverse complement strand
ATGCTCGCCACCATGATCGACATCGGGATGCCCCACACCAGGAACACTGCGACACCGACGAAGGTCCAGATCGATCGCAGCGCCGCGGTGTCGCCGAACGCTCCGCGAACGGTATCGCTGGTCGACCCGGACAGACCCAGTTCACGAATCCAGAGGCTGCCCGGGCTGGCGTTCTCGGCGAAACCCTTGAAGTAGCTGAACCCGAGGATCATCAGCGGAATGACGACGGTGAACAGCTGCACCGAGACCAGTACGCCCTGGGTGCCGCCGTCAATCTCCTTGAAACGCGCGGCAACTGCCGCGACCGGGCTCAGCCGACGCGATTCCAGCAGCCTCTGGCGGCGCTCCGCGAGATGCTGTCGAACCTCCTCGCGGCGTTCAGTCCCCATGGCGACTGAACGTACAGCCCGTCAGTCCTGGATGCTCAGCGCTTGGGTGGGGCAGTTCTCGCAGGCCTGTTCCAGGTCGGTCCGGCGGTCTTCGCCGATGTCGTCGATCAGGATCGTCAGGGAACCGTCGGCGCCGATCTCGAAGATGTCCGGGGCGGTCGCCTCGCACAGCCCGATCGAGGAGCATTTACTGCGATCGACGACGACCTTCATCGCGCGCCGCCTGATTGCTTGGCGGGGGTGAACTGTGCGTTCATGGACATCACGGTATGGAAGAAGTTGCCGGTGCCCAACTCCGGCTCGCCGACCACGTGGATGTCGGGCAGGCGGGTGAGCAGTTCGCGGAAGGTGGCGGTGATCTGACGGCGGGCCAACTGGGCGCCGAGGCAATGGTGGATGCCGCCGCCGCCGAACGCGACGTGCTTGTTGGGCGAGCGGGACAGGTTGAGTTGCTCGGGATGGTCGAACACCTCGGTGTCCATATTGGCCGAGGAGTAGAACATGATCACCTTGTCGCCCTCGGTGATCTGCTGCCCGCACAGTTCGGTGTCGTGGGCCGCGGTGCGGCGGAAGGTCATGATCGGGGTGGCCCAGCGGATGATCTCCTCGACGGCCAGCGGCAGGCGGGCGTCCAGGTCTTCCATCAGCCAGGCCCGCTGCTCGGGGAAGTCGGTGAGCGCCTTCATCCCGTGGCTGATGGACTGCCGGGTGGTGTCGTTGCCGGCGATGATCAGCAGGGCGAAGATCGACGAGATGTCGTCGTCGGTGAGCCGTTCGCCGTCGACCTCGGCCTGGACCATGGCGGTCATCAGGTCGTTCTCGGGTTTGTTGCGGCGGGCGGCGATGAGTTCATGGGCAATCCCGTGCACGGTGGCGATGGTCTGGAACACCCGGGCCAACGGGTCGGCGCCCTGCAGCAACCGGGGGTCGCGCCAGCCGTCGGCGAACTGGGACTCGTGGGCGATGGTCCGGCGGTGCTCCTCGGGGATGCCGACCATGTCGCAGATGTTGTTCATCGGGACCAGGGAGGCCACCTCTGTGACGAAGTCGACCTCGCCCCGCTCGGCGATGTCGTCGACGATGTGCTGGGAGTTGGCGACGATGTGAGCGTCGATGCGCGCCAGCTGCTTGGGGGTGAATGCGGCCGCCATCAGACGGCGAATCTTGGTGTGCCGCGGCGGATCCATCGCGATGAAGCCCTGTGCGGCGTCGAGCGCTTCCGGGGGCAGCGATTCGAACGTGATGCCCTTGCCGGACAGGAAATCGCCGGGACGTCGGGTCACCTCTACCAGATCGGCGTGCCGCACCACGGCCCAGAACCCCTGGTCGTTGGGATCCTCGAACAACCCGTTCTTCACCGGGCGGTGCCAGGAGATCGGCCGATTCGCGCGAAGTTCGGCGAACACCCTCTCCCGGTCCTTGGCGGTGCCCGACCAGAATTCCAACGACGAGAGGTCGGCGGGGTCGTAGGGGCGCTCAGCGCGGGTCAGGGCTGTGGTCATGAGAGAAGCTTCTGACAAAAAACAAAAGATGTCAAGGGCTGACGACAAGAGACCCTGAAATGTCGGGCACCGCGCTAGACTCCCGAACGTGACTGTCGTCGATCTCCGCGCCGAGACCCGTGCCTACGGGCGCGCCCGGCTGCGCGAGCTGGCCCTCGACGCCGCCCGGGAAGTGGTCCTCGACCGAGGCTGGGCTGCGGTGCGGATGGGTGCGATCGCGACCGAGATCGGTATCAGCCGCCAGAGCCTGCATGCCGAGTTCGGCACCAAGGACGAGCTCGGCAACGCGCTCGTGATGCGGGAGACCGCGGAGTTCTTCGAGGGTGTGCAGGCTCGTCTGACCGAACACCCCGGCGACCTCGCCGGAGCGGTATCGGATGCGGCGGAGTACATGATCACTGTCGCCCGCGACAATCCGCTGTTGAAGACCATCCTGACGCGGACCGCCGCGGGCGGTGACGTGTCGCTGCTTTCGCTGCTGACCGTCCGCGGCGAGGCGCTGCTCGAAAGCGCGATGGCCGTCGTCCGGAACTGGGTGACCGGGCAGTGGCCCTCGGTCGATCCCGCCGACGTGCGGCTCATGGTGGAAAGCGTTGTGCGCCAGTGCCAGAGCCACATCCTGACTCCGACGAAGACGCCGGCCGAGGTCGGAGCGGACTTGGCGTTGGTCGCCTCCCGCTGCCTGCCGCTATCGGGTTAGTCGCGCCGGCCGGCTCGTTCAGCGAAGGCGTCGAGGGCGGCGAGCACTTCAGGTGAGCGCCACACTCGGTTGCG
>JBAXUD010000507.1:0-2693 GCA_037129875.1 Mycobacteriaceae bacterium | reverse complement strand
CAGGACAGAACACGCACAGTCCGACAGGACAGAACACGCACAGTCAGAGCAGACGCTCTACGGGTCCGGCGAGGCCTCGAACACACCCACCCTCACCAAGATTCGCACCCATCATCTCCAGCGGATGAAGACCGAAGGGCACAAGTGGGCAATGCTCACCGCCTACGACTTCTCGACCGCCCGACTCTTCGATGAGGCCGGCATCCCCGTTCTGTTGGTGGGCGACTCCGCGGCCAATGTCGTGTACGGCTACGACACCACCGTCTCGGTGACGGTCGACGAACTCATCCCACTGGTGCGGGGTGTGGTTCGAGGGGCGCAACACGCATTGGTGGTGGCGGACCTGCCGTTCGGCAGTTACGAGAGCAGCCCGGCGCAGGCCCTGGCGACGGCGACCCGCTTCCTCAAGGAGACCGGGGCGCACGCCGTCAAACTCGAGGGCGGCGAACGGGTCGCCGATCAGATCGCGACCCTCACTGCCGCCGGCATTCCGGTGATGGCCCATATCGGCTTCACTCCTCAAAGTGTGAACACCCTGGGCGGCTTCCGCGTCCAGGGCCGTGGGGACGGCGCCGAACAGACGATCCACGACGCGATCGCCGTGCAGGAAGCCGGCGCTTTCGCGGTCGTCATGGAGATGGTGCCCGCCGAACTGGCGACCCAGATCACCGGCAAACTGACCATTCCCACAGTCGGCATCGGCGCTGGTCCCAGCTGCGACGCACAGGTGCTGGTCTGGCAGGACATGGCCGGCCTCACCACCGGGAAGACAGCCAGGTTCGTCAAGCGATTCGGCGACGCCGGCGGCGAACTGCGCCGTGCCGCACGGCAGTACGCCAACGAGGTGGCAACCGGCGCGTTCCCGGCCGAGGAGCACAGCTTCTAGCGCGTCCGTTCACTTCGGTGTGCAACGCTGTGGCTCATGGCTAAAGACGGGAAGGCGTCCCGGCACATCGAACTCGAGCGCAAGTTCGCCGTTCCGGAATCCGGAGTGCTGCCGTCATTCGAGGGCATGTCCGGGGTTGTCGTTCGCGTCGAGCAGCAGCCCACCCAGCATCTGGAAGCCACCTATTTCGATACCGAGCGTCACGGGCTGGCCGCGAACCGGATCACGTTGCGCCGCCGCAGCGGAGGGTCCGACGCCGGCTGGCACCTGAAGCTGCCGTCGGCGGTGGGCGCAGGCGCCGAAGCCCGCACCGAGGTGCGCGCGCCGTTGGGGCCGGACCTTCCCGCTGAACTTCGCGACATGGTGCTGGCGATCGTCCGGGACCGCCCGCTGCAACCGGTGGCCCGCATCTCCACCGCCCGCGACGTCACCCTCGTCTACGGCCCCGACGGTCATCCGCTGGCCGAGTTCTGCGACGACCGGGTCACTGCCTGGCGGCTGACCGACGACGACACCGCAAATGAACAACAGTGGCGGGAATGGGAGCTCGAACTCGTCGACGCACAGGTGGAAGATGCCGCCACGCTGCTGGACCGGCTGACCGGTCGGCTGCTCGATGCCGGTGCCGCACCGGCCGGTCACGCCTCAAAGCTGGCGAAGGTGCTGGGGGCCGTGGCGCCCGAGGCGCCGTCATCGCCTGAGGATCCGGTGCACCGCGCCGTCGCCGAGCAGGTCGCCGAGCTACTGGAATGGGACCGCGCTGTGCGCGCCGACGGTGATGACGCCGTACACCAGATGCGGGTGACGATCCGGCAGATCCGCAGCCTGCTGCAGGCCTCCGAAGAGGAGTTCGGCCTGACCGACGATGCAACGATCCTCAGTGAGTTGCGCGAACTGGCCGCCGTCCTGGGTATCGCCCGGGACGCCGAGGTGCTCACCGAGCGCTACCGCGATGCGCTCGACGCACTCCCGCCGGAGATGGTTCGGGGGCCGGTTCGGGCGCGGTTGGTCGACGGTGGATGGCAACGCTACAAAGCGGGTCTGAGTCGTTCGGTGAAGGCGATGCGTTCGCCGCGCTACTTCCGTCTCCTCGATGCCCTCGACGCCGTCGTGGTGAGCGGCCCGCCACCCGGCGAGGACCATCCCCACGCCACCATCGGGTCGGGCTACCGGCGTGTCCGCAAGCGGGCCCGCGCGATGGCCGAGGCCACCACCGAACACGACCTCGACGATGCCCTCCATGGAGTTCGCAAGGCCGCCAAGCGACTTCGCTACGTGGCGGCAGCGACCGGAGAAACCGAGGTCTCGGCGCAGGCGAAGGTCATCCAGAGCCTGCTCGGCGATCACCAGGACAGCGTGGTCAGCCGTTCACACCTGTTGGCCGAAGCCGACGTGGCACACGCCGCCGGCGAGGACACCTTCACCTACGGGGTGCTCTTCCAGCAGGAAGAGGAGTTGAGCCAGCGGTGCCGCGAACAACTCGACGGCGCGCTGAAATCCCTGCGTCGCAGCGTTCGCAAGGCGCGATAAGGGCAAATCGGCCTGCCAGTGGGGGCGGACGAGCTGGCCTGTAAGCCGGATTCTGTCCCGCAACGCCGTGGCGTCGCGGCGGCGACCATCCATCTGGGCACACCGTCGCCGGGTACCTCGAGCGGCCTACCCGCAGGCTCGGGCGAGCAGCCCTCAAACGCCTGCGCAGCCGCACGTCGTGCGGCCTCTTGGCCTTGCTTCGGGTGGGGTTTACCGAGCCATCCCGGTCACCCGGGATGCTGGTGCGCTCTTACCGCACCGTTTCACCCTTACCGCC
>JBAXUD010000506.1:0-2700 GCA_037129875.1 Mycobacteriaceae bacterium | reverse complement strand
GAACGTCCCCCTGAATCTGCCGGCGACACCCACCCACATCGTGGGGGCACCGACGATCTGCAGCGTCAGCGGCTCGCCATTCGTGGTGAATGTGATGTCGTTCAATTCGACGGTGGCGGTCTGCGTCTTCCCGTTCAGAGTCACCGGGATGGGGGTGACGGCGAAGCCGAGCACCAGACCGGTCTTGGTGTCGACGATCTGCGCGTAGACGGCGCGGCTGGTGCCGATGCCGGAATAGGCGAAACTCAACGTCGGTGCCCCCACGATGTGGGTGGGTGTCGCCGGCAGATTCAGGGGGACGTTCACGGCAATCTTCGCCGGGGCACCATCGGCACGCGCTTGGGGGAAGGCAGCCTTGCGCTCCGGTCCAGAGCCCCCAAGCAGGGAGATGATGGGCAGGATTCCGCCGGCGCCCGTGACTGTGATGGGGGTGCCGTAGAACGCCGGGTCCGACGGCAGGGACGGCGAGGTGTAGCTCTGTCCGGTCTGGTCCTGCCACTCGAACGTCGGGATGCCGTCCGCCGGCGTGCCGTCTTCCTTGACGTACTGGTCCAGCCACGCCATCGTGTCGTTGATGATGGTGGTTCTGTTGCCGCCACCGGGGTTCAGGCAGGTGTTGTGACCGCCGCAGAACCACACCATCTTGACCGGGATGCCGTTGGCGGACAGCGTTGCCGCGTTGTCGACGGCTTGCTGCAGGGGGAACAACACGTCGGCGGTGCCCTGGATTAACAGCGTCGGCGCGGTGATCTTGTTGACCAGGACCGTCGGGCCGCTGCTGGCCAGGACGGCTCCAAAGCTTTGGGTGAGGACGCCGAACAGATCGCCGATGAGGGTGCCGGTGTAGAGCTGTTCATTGATTCGGGCTTTCGTTGCTTCCAAGAAGTAGACCAGCAGGGTGGTCCACGCGGTCTTGAAGACGCCGTTGGGGTCGAGGGAGCCGTTGAGGGAGTTGTAGGTGATCGACGGGACGATGGCGTCGATGCGGGGGTCGATGCCGGCACTCACGAGTTGGATAGCGCCGCCATACGATGCCCCCACCATGCCGATCCGCTGGTTGGTTTCGGTCGCGGGCTGGTCGAGGGTCCAGGTGATGATGGCGGAGACGTCGCGGCCCTCGTAAAACGGGTTGTTCAGCTGTAACACTCCGCCCGAGGCGAACTCACCGCGCGGGTCCCAGGTGACCACGTTGTAGCCGGCGTCGCGCAGCGGTTTGATACCGGGGACGACGCGGTCGTTGGTCCCTAAAAACTCCGAGAGCGGGTTGGTGTTGCCGGGTATCGCCAAGCCCGCGGCGGCCAGGATCGTGGGTGCCGACTCGCCCGTCGTCAACCCCGCCGCCGGGAAGAAGTTGGTGCTGATCGGCGTGCCGTCGAAGGAGATCACCTTGTAGGTGAACGCGACCGGAACGTCCTGGGTCAGTTGAGGAACATCGGCACTGCTGAACGGCACGCTCACCGCGTAACCGATGATCGGCGCCAGGACGGTGCCTAAGACCGGCGCCTGGTGAAGGTCGTTGATGATCGACGCTGCCCGAGACCCCAACGCGGGCAGGTTCTTTAACGCCGCACGTAACGCCGTGTCGAATGGAGTCGTCTCGCTGACCAGCATGCTGAACTGCTCGGTTGTCCCAGTCAGCACGGTGGCGTAGGGCAGATAACTGAAGGTGCCAGCAGGCTGCACGGGCGTGTCGGTTGGGCGGATGAAGGTGATTTTTCCGCCCTGGCTCGGCGCGGCCACAACGGTGTAAGCAAGCGGAAGTCCCTTAGCGTCAACCGCATTGGTGTTGCCGAGGACGATCGCGTCGCTGAACGTGAGCGTCGGGTTGACCGTGATCGGGTTTGCCGGGGACGGCGGCAGCATCCCACCCGCGGGACCCGTTGTAGTGCTGACGGCAGCACGGGTAGTGACCCCGCCGGTCGCTGGGCCAGCGGCGGTGGGGGCGGCCGACGCCACCTGGCGCGACGCGGCCGCCGGGTGCGCGGACCTTCCCGACGGTGAACTCGCTGGGGAGGACGACACGGAACCGTCGGCCGCCGAACCCCTACCGTGACTGCCGGCACGGCTATCGATGTGGCTGTCGGCCGCAGCGGTCCCTGACCCGCCGGTCAGCGCCGCCCCGGCCAGCACGGCCCCCACACCCAGACCCAACGCACCGGTCCCCAACCATAGGTAGGGCTGCCGCGTGCGCCGGCCCCGCCGCCCGCGCCGGGCGGACCGCCCCTGCGGCGAGGCCACACCCGGCGGGGCATCAGCAACAGGACCGTTACGCATCGAACGCATCGTCGCGAACCTCACGTCGACCCCACGGCTATACGTGGACCGGATCCGGCGTATCTGGGTCCGGGAAACTCACCCGAGCTAAAGACGTCGTACCACAATGCGTCCCGACCTCGCCCCGAAACCGCACGCACCCGAGTTCCCACCGGCGCGACGCTCCGGTGGTCCCATCACCCTGGCAAAATCAGGTCACGCTGGTCCCAAGCTCATGGCAAACGACAGTGTGGGCGCCGGACGGGTATCTGATCATTGGCCGCGAACAGGCCGCACCCGGGTTGTTCTTGTTCTGCGCGGTACTGGCGTTCTCCCACTGGAGGGTTCGTCGCGTTCGCGACCGATCAGCGGGCCGCCAACGCATTGGCCCGTCCGTAAGTCATGCGGCAGGCGGCTATGCGCTCAGCGGGTTCATCCAGCGAAGTC
>JBAXUD010000505.1:0-2701 GCA_037129875.1 Mycobacteriaceae bacterium | reverse complement strand
TCGCCCTCGGCGGCAGTTCGATGCTGCACGCCACACACGCCATGCCGGTCATGTCATCGCCTCGGCCCACTTCATGTGGCCCTCAAAACCCAAGTCGGTGGCCATCTTTCGGTAGCGATCCCGGTAGTCCCGGTAGGCGGCGTCGTCGCCGTGGGCGCGGGCCAGCAGTGCCCGCATCCGCAGCAGCGGCAGCTCGTGCAGGACGTACCCCGGGTCGGTGGGGACGGCGGCCAGCGTGTCGATCGCTGCCTGTGCTTCGGCGATGTCACCGTGGGTGCCGCGGATCAGCAGGGACTCCACAAGGACGTTGGTCGCCAACGCTTGAAACTGCAGCCTGCCTGAGGCAGACCGGGACAGCTCGATCGCGCCGTCGACGTCGCCGGTATGGGCCATCCGCTGGGCGGCGTAGACGTCCGCTAATAACCCCGCTGTCAGTGGGAACCGGTGGGCCAGGGACAGGGCGCGGACCTTCTCGAGCAGCTTGTATCCGGCCTCCGAGTGAGGACCGCTGCGGTGCATCAGGGCAATGCCACGGGCCAATAGTGCGCAGCCGAGCGTCAAAGGGTCACCGGACTGCTCGGCGAGCCCCAAGGCGTCCGCGGTCTCCCGCAGCGTGGTGTCATCAAGCAGAGACGCGCCTAATGGAATGCCGAGGGATTTGTACATCACGGCACCGGCAAAATCGGTCACGTACGTGGGCCACGTGGTCGCGAGAGATTCCTCGACGTGCTCCCGGAATCCAGGCATCCCCAACGACAGCTCAGCGATGCCGCGATAGGTCTGTGCCAACGCCAGCGGTGATTCGATGATGAGGCTGCCCATGGTGGCATTGCCGTCGGCGAGATCAATGATGCGGTTCGCCAAACGCAGGGTTTCGACCATCTCACTGGCCTGGCATTTCGCCAGTATGGGTCCCGGCAGGAGCGCGACGATCAGGGCCGGGTCGCCGATCGACTCGATCAGTTCGGCGCATTCGGTCGCCAGCTGCGCCGCCTCGGTGATGCAGTCGTTGATGTTCTGGGCCATCACCAGTCCGGTCAGGGCCATCGCCAGGGACACCTTGTCCGCGGCGGCAGTGCACAAGTCGCGCAGTTCCTCGAATCCGACGTCGGCCACGGTGCCGCCGATGCGCCAAGCGTTCCCGCACAGCAAGGCGCGGGGCGCGATCTGCATGGCCAGCCGATTTGGATCATCGGCGGGCAGCTGGTCGGCAATGCCACGGGCCCGCTGCCAGTTGGTCTTGGCCGCGGTGATATCCCGGTAGGTCGACCAGGTAGCTGCCCGCATGTGCCAGCCGTGGGCGGCGTGCAGGTCACCGGCTGCGCCCAGGTGCTCGGCGATCAGCGCGGCGTTCTCATCTGCTGATGCAGGATCTCGTTGTTCGATAGCGGCAGCCAGACGCCGATGTAGTTCGGCACGAGCGGATTTCAGCTGCGATTCGTAGGCCACGGTGCGGATCAGCGGATGGTGGAACGCGTATTCGGGGTGTTGTGAGAACGTGATCTGGTCGACGAACTGGCCCCGCATAAGGTCGTCGAGGACGGGTTCGACGCCCAGTGTTTCGAGGAGGTCTCGGCTGAACTTCGAGCCGATGACCGCTGCTGCGCTCAGGGTGCGTTTCGCCGCCGGGTCGAGCCGGTCGATGCGGGCGGCGATGGTGGCCTGAACTGTGGCGGGCAGGCTGACCTGAGCCTCGTCGGCGGTCGACGAGTAGCCGCCCGGCTGTCCTTGCAGCACGCCGCGCTCAGCCAGGTCACGAACCATCTCCTGGGCGAAAAAAGGGTTCCCGGAAGCCCTTTCGACGATCAGGGTGGCCACCCCGCCAACTGACGGGTCCGACCCGATGAGTTCGGTGACCAGTGCTGTGGTCTCCGGCCCGGTCAGTGGGGCCAGAGCAATGGTCTGTGCTCCCTGCACCCGCGTAAGAGCCCCTTGGTACTCGGGCCGGCAGGTGAACAAGACCAGCGACGGTGTCTGCGGGATCACCGTGAGGAAGTCCGCGATCATCGACTCGCTCACCTCATCGATCCAGTGAGCATCCTCAATGACATAGGCGGCCGGGGACTCTCGAGCCAGCAATAGGGCGTTGACCAAGGCGGTCAACCTCCGCCGCCGGGCATCCGGATCGATCTTGGGCAGCTCGATGTCGGGATCACGGATGCCCAGCAGGTCCTCGAAGAGGAGTAGGTCTTCGGGGTCGGACGCGGGGGCTTGAGCCCGAATCTGCCGACGGGCGGATGGGCCGTCCAGACCCCGCACACCGGTGGCTGCCCGCAGCAGCCGGGCCACGGCGTGGAAGGGCACCTGGGTGGTGTGGGCTTCGCAGTAGGCCGAGAACACCTCTACACCACGTTCGGCGGCCATCGCGGTCACTTCGCGCACCAGACGGCTCTTGCCGATGCCCGGGGAGCCCACCACCGTGACCACCGCGCCGTGGCCCTCGATGGCGCGCTCCAGCAGACCCTCGACCGCGGCGATCTCCCAGCGCCGGCCCACCAGGCTGGACTCCGCCTGCCCCACCCCGGGTTCGCTCTCGGACAGACCCACCAGCCGCCGGGCGGCCACGGGTTGCTCGGAGCCCTTGATGTGCACCAACTCCGTATCGCCGAGCACTGCGGCGCCCTCGACCAGCCGTGCGGTCGAGGCGCTGAGCATCACCCCGCCCGGCGGGGCGACCGATTCCATCCGCTGGGCCATGCCG
>JBAXUD010000504.1:0-2701 GCA_037129875.1 Mycobacteriaceae bacterium | reverse complement strand
AGTGCCCGCCTCGGAGCGACAAGCGTTGGCCGCGCGGTACCGGGTGGTCGTGTTCGCAACGGTTTGTCGCTCCGAGGCGGGCACATACATCCATGCCCGGCGGCAGTGACGGATGTGACTCGGCGGCTTGAACAGGGAATCCCGTTGCGGGGCTAGGCTTTCTGCGGCTCGCGGTCGCGTATTGCCCGTGCGACGACGATGGTGACCACACCCAGCAACACACCGCAGATCACGCAGTAGCCGCCCAGGCTCCAGGTGAACCCCCTGCGGTCGACGTTCTCGGTGAAGTTCGCCGAGCCGCCGGTGATCAGCAGGTAGAGCACGGCCACCGCACTTCCGGTGATCGCGATGCCCAGTGCGTTGCCCAGTTCGAACGACGTCTCCGAGATGCCGGTCGCCGCGCCCACACGGTCCGCACTGGCGCTGGTGAGCACCAGGTCGGAGGCGACCGTCACCACCGAACCGAACGAGAAACCCAGCAGCATCAACGGAAAAACCATGGCCACATAGGACATCGGCATCGCCAGGCCCAACAGGATCAAACCTACGGCGCCCACCGTCAGGCCGGTCAGCAGGGTCCGGCGGTGCCCCCACCGGCCGATCAGTCGCGCGGTGTAGGCGGCGGCGAGCAGGCCCAGGATCGACTCCGGCAGCGTCGCCAAGCCGGACTGCAATGGGGAGAAGCCGCCCACCTGGCGCAGGAAGATCGGCAGGAAGAACAGTGCGCCGATGTTGGCGAAGACGATCACCAGCTGCGCGACAATGGCTGCAGTGAAACGGAGTTGGGTGAACAGCTGCAGGTCCAGCAGCGGCGTCGGCAGTCGGCCCTGCCGGCGCAGGAACATCCACAGCAACACCCCGCCCAGCACCAGCGCGACGTAGGCGTTGCGCACCTTCAGGCCCGAGTGGGCCAGTTCGGTGATCCCGTAGACGACGCCGAGGATGCCGGCGGTGGAGTAGACCACCGACAGCGGGTCGACTGGGTGGCTGTCCTCGCTGCGCGCCTCGGGCAGTGCCCAGGCGCCGACCGCCAGGATCAATGCGACCACGGGAAGATTCACCAAGAGCACCGAGCCCCAGTAGTAATGCTCGAGCAGCACCCCCGCGACCGTCGGCCCCGACGCCGCACCGGCGGCGCCGCTGGCGCTCCAGATGCCCACCGCCCGGGTGCGCTGGCGGTCGGCGGTGAACAGAGTGCGCAGCAACGCCAGCGTCGAGGGCATCAACCCGGCGCCGGCCACACCCTGGACCGCCCGCGCGAGGATCAGCATGCCAGCTGTCGGCGCCAGGGCCGCGGCGGCCGAGGCCGCGCCGAAGGCGACGGCGGAGATCAGCAGCATGCGCTTGCGGCCGACCCGGTCGCCGACATTGCCCATGGTGATCAGCAGGCCGGCAAGGACGAACGAATAGATGTCGCCGATCCAGAGCACCTGGTTGTAGTTCGGGCGAAGCTGTTCGGTGATCGAGGGCACCGCGACGCTGACCACCGTGCCGTCGACGGCGACCATGAAGACCGCCAGACACAGCACGAACAGGCCGGTGACTTGGCGTCGTGTCACGGCGTGTTCAGCGCAGCAGGTTGTCGACCACCGCGACGGTGGCGATGTAGGCGGTGTGGCTGCCCACCGCGCTGACCTGGACGTCGAGCGGCCATTTCCATGGCGGTGGAGTGCGGCCGAGCAGCGGGAACGCCACCGAGGTCACCGTCATCAGTGTGGTGCCGAAGATCAGGGTCGCGCGGGGCTCGCGAATCACGTTACGCAGCAGCACATGTGCGATACCAAAGGCCGATCCGTAGGACCACCGTAGCCCTAAGGTGATCGCCCCGGCCTCGCGGTCGGATGGCTTGGGCAGCTTCAGAAGATTGGCCACGATCTGCCCGGGCACCACGCTGTCGTCGTAGTCCAGACCCTCATGCGACCACAGGCCCTCGATCGGGGTGCCGTCGGCCAGGGCCGTCACGCCGGTGTATCGCCCGCGCCGCAGGGCGCGCTCGAGGTGGTACCAGAGAGCCATCGCCGCGGTCCCACTCGCTCCCGCCACCAGGCCGCGGCCCAGCCACGGCAGTCGGGGCAGACGTCGTGTTCGCATGCTGGGCAAGGGTAGACGACCGCGCCGGGCGCTGGGTGGATACCGACCCGCACCGGCCCCGCGGAGTGGATAATTCCGCACGTGTCAGAGCACCGGAAAAAAGTGTCCGTCGTCGGGGTCGGCAGCGTCGGCACCGCCATCGCCTACGCCTGCATGATCCGCGGGTCCGCCGAGGCGATCGCGCTTTTCGACGTCGCCGCCAAGAAGGTCCACGCCGAGGTGCTCGACCTCAACCATGGCAGCCAGTTCGTGCCGAAGTGCGTGGTGACCGGATCCGACAGCATCGACGTCACCGCCGGGTCGGCGATCGTGATCGTCACCGCGGGCGCCAAGCAGAAGCCCGGACAGAGCCGCCTGGACCTGGCCGCCACCAATGTGGCGATGGCCCAACAACTCACCCCGCAGCTGCTCGAGCAGTCCCCCGACGCGGTGATCATCTTCGTCACCAACCCGGTGGACGTGGTGACCCTGGCCGCGACCCGCTCCGTCGACGTCGCACCGGGCCGGGTCTTCGGCTCGGGAACAGTTCTGGACTCCAGCCGATTTCGCTACCTCATCGCCAATCGCGCCGGGGTGGACGTCGGCAACGTGCACGGCTACATCGTCGGCG
>JBAXUD010000503.1:0-2705 GCA_037129875.1 Mycobacteriaceae bacterium | reverse complement strand
GGCGTTCATTCCGCAACCGGCCGGTATCGGAAATGTGCTGGGGCAGAGCGGAAGCCAGCCGGGCGGACTGCTCGGGCTGCCCGATCTGTCGGCCTACGGCAGCAACCTCCTGCTGGGCCAGAATCCCGACCCGGCGACACCGGGTACCCCGGCGACGCCCGTCGTGCCGAATCTCAGCGCATTCAATCCGGAGTATCTGCTGGGCCAGAACGCGGCCCCCGCTGCCCCCGGCGACGGCGCAACCGCACCCGGCCTCGGGCCCGACCCGGACAATCCCGGCACCGGCCGGATCGCCTTCCTGCGCCGCATTTATGAGATGTATGACGCCGGGGCGCTCAAGGGCTCCCTACTGGGCCAGCAGCCACCGGAGCAATTCGCCGACCAACCCGTCGCGCCCCCGCCGCCGACCGGTTGAGCAGCTTGGCGTTAGCATCGTCGCACCGATGACTGAAATCGCCCCCCAGCTGATTGTCGAGCCGGACGACGGCCTCGAGCCGGTGCGCGCCTTCATCGAGAGCGCGCAAAGCTCCTTGCTGATCAAGCAGTTCACCTTCACCGAGCCCAGCCTCGTCGAGGCCACCCTCGAGCGGTTCAGGGCCGGGGTGAACGTGCGCGTGATGCTGAACGCCCAACGCTCCGGCGGCGACCGCGCGAATGACGAGACCCACGACGAGTTCATGCGCGCCGGGATCGACGTCCAGTGGGCCAATCCCCACTTCTACGTGACGCACGAGAAGTCGATCGTGGTCGACGGCAAGGCCGCCATGGTGGCCACCTACAACCTGATGATCAAGTACTTCACCCTGACCCGCGACTACGGGATCATCACCCACGATCCCCGGCATGTCCAACAGATCGTCGAGGTCTTCAATGCCGACTGGGGGCACCGCGAAATCACCCCTGCCGAGGACGGCGGCCTGCTGTGGAGCAACTCCAACTCCCGCTTGCAGATGGCCCGGTTCATCGACCGGGCCACCACAACGCTGCACATCCAGCACCCGAAATTCGTCGACGCGGTGATCCTCGACCGACTGGTGGCCGCGGTCGAACGCGGCGTCAAGATCAAGGTGTTGTGCGGCGGCAGGCACGGCATCAGCGAGTGGGACATCCTGGACACCTTCTCCTCGTTGCGCACGCTGGGCCGGTTCGGGGTCAAAGTGCACAAGCAGAAGAACCTGCGCGTCCACGCCAAACTGATCGTCATCGACGAACGCGAAGCCCTCGTCGGCTCGATGAACATCGATCGCAGCGCCTTCGACTCGCGCCGGGAGCTGGGATTGACCACCACCGACCCGGCCGTCGTCGCCCGGTTGATCGAGGTGTTCGACTCCGACTGGAACTCCTCGCACCACTACGCACCGCCCGACCCCCTCGACGCCACCGCACACCACGAGGACGACTTTCCGCACGACCACGACCTCATTCATGAGTGAAGAGGGGCCGGCCTCCTCCGTTGATCTGCCCCGACCCTCCCTGGCGGACGTCGCCCTCACCTTCAACCACATCGCGCTGGCCTCCTTCGGCGGCGGACTGTCGGCCTGGTCCCGCGAGGTCGTCGTAGTCCGGAAGAAGTGGATGGGTGAGGAGCAGTTCCTGTCCGCGATGACGATGTGCCGGATCATGCCGGGCGCGACTCAGGTCAACCTGGCGGTGTTCGTCGGAAGCGCGCTGCGCGGCGGGGCCGGCGCCATCGCCTCAGTCGCGGGGCTGTGCCTGATTCCGGTGGCGCTGATGCTGGCCATGGGCTTCATCTACTTCACCTTCAAGGAGGTGCCCGCCGTTAAGGGAGCACTCCACGGAGCCTCGGCGGCCGCGGTGGCATTGACGGTGACGATGGTGATCAAGACCGGCAAGAAGTGCCTCACCGGCGCGGTGCCGATCGCCCTGTTCGCGGCCGCGTTCGTCCTCAACGGTGTGCTGCGCTGGCCGCTGCTGGGGGTCCTGGCAATCCTGGCTCCGCTGAGCTTGATCTGGGCCTGGCCGCGCGAACGTGAGCCGGCTTCGTGAAGACCATGCTTTTCAAGACCATGCTGTCGCTTCTGGGCCTGTTCGGCTCGCTGTCGTTGATGTCGATCGGCGGCGGCAACACCGTCCTGCCGGAGATGCACCTACGCGCCGTCAGCGGCTACCACTGGCTGACCGACGGGCAGTTCGCCGACATCTTCTCCATCTCGCAGGCCGCCCCCGGCCCCAGCATCCTGATCGTGTCGCTGGTCGGATATGCCGCGGGGCTTCAGTCGGCCGGGGTGCTCGGCGGATTGCTGGGTGGCGTGGTCGCCACCGTCGCGATGATCCTGCCGGCCGCGCTGTTGATGTATCTGGTGACCCTGTCGTGGAAACGCGCACAGAAATCGAAGTGGCGCATCGCAGTGGAGAAGGGCTTCGCCCCGCTGACCGTTGGTCTGATCCTGGCCAGCTCGCTGGTGATGAGCCGGGCCGCCGACCACGACTGGCGTGCCTACCTGCTCACCGCCGTCGCCACCGTGATCTTCGTCCGAACCGACACCAACCCGCTGATCGTGGTGGGAGCCGCCGCGCTGGTGGGCTACCTCGGCTTCGTCTGAATCTTCGATAGGTTCACAAGGTGCGAGTTGATGGACGCGAAGTCACCGTAGCGGGCGACCTGCTGCAGCCGCTGACCCGTCGCACCACCGACATCGTCCGACTGGCGCTGGCGACGCTGTTCCTGGCGATCGTCATCTTCA
>JBAXUD010000502.1:0-2709 GCA_037129875.1 Mycobacteriaceae bacterium | reverse complement strand
GTCGTCGTTGAGCGTGACGGTGGGAACGGCGGCCGTCGGTGTCATCTCACCTGCCTGTGCTTTGCGGTTTCCGGTGGTCCGGATTCGGGTGACGATAGTACCGAGCCCGAAGTGGCTTCACGGGGCACCGGCGTTGGTGTCCATCGCCGCTCACCGCGGGCCCGGCTCGCCGGCGCCCGCGCGTAAGCTGCGGCCCATGACAACCGTCAAGGAACGGGCACTGGCCGTCGGTAACCGAGTGGGCGTCAAGGTGATTCCGCGTCTGCCTGACGCCCTCAAGCGACTGCTCTCCGGCGGCAAGGCGGTGACCATCGACGGCAACACCCTGGACCCGTCGCTGCAGATGCTGCTTACCGCCCAGCGGGCCACCGGCGTCGACGGCCTGGCAATCAACGATGATCCCCTCGCCAGCAGGGCCAACTTCGGCGCCCTGAGCCAGACCCTCGACGAGCCAGGGGTTCGGGTCGCAGACATCAGGCCATTGTCGATTCCCGGCCCGGCCGGCACCATCCCGGCTCGGCACTATCGGCCCACGGCTACCGGGACCCCGGCCCCGCTTCTCGTCTTCTTCCACGGTGGGGGGTGGGTGTTGGGCGACCTGGACAGCCATGACTCGGCGTGCCGGTTGATCAGCCGTGACGCGGGGATCCACGTGCTGGCGGTCGACTACCGACTGGCCCCCGAGCATCGCGCACCCGCCGCTATCGACGACGCCTACGCGGCCTATCGGTGGGCCCGGGAGCGGGCGGTCGAACTCGGTGCCGACCCGCGACGGGTGGCCGTCGGCGGCGACAGCGCAGGAGGCAACCTCGCCGCCGTGGTCACCCGCCTGGCTCGCGACGCCGGCGATCCGCTGCCGTCGTTGCAGTGGCTGATCTATCCGGCCACCGACCTGCGGGGCGGAACCCGGTCCCGATCGCTGTTCGGCAACGGATTCCTGCTCACTAAGCACGATTTGGACTGGTTCCAGAACTGCTACGTCGAAGGCTCGGGGCTGGACTTCTCCGACCCCCTGGTTTCTCCGCTGTTGGCCGAGGATCTGTCCGGTTTGTCTCCGGCGTTGGTGGTCACGGCCGGTTTCGATCCGCTCCGCGACGAGGGCGACCGGTATGCGACCCGGTTGCGGGAGGCCGGCGTGGCCGTCGATCACCGGCAGATTTCGTCGATGATCCATGGGTTCATCAACCTCAACGCTCTCGGGGGCGGGGTCGGCCGGGCGAATGCGGAGATGATCTCGGCGTTACGGGCGCACCTGGCGCACGCGTAGGAGCAGCTAACGGCCCCCGGTACTCTGGAGGCGCGCAACAGCCCGCGACAACAGTCCCCAGACAGCAAGGATCGCCGACCCGTGGCCAGCAACAAGAAAAGCCCAGCCCGCTACGACCTGAACGCTCAGGACCGGAAGCGTGACCTCTTCATCAAGGTCGGCCTGACCGCCCTGGTGGCGATCTTCGCCGTCGGGCTGGTGCTCTACATCGTGATGGGGCATGACAAGAAGGCCGCGGCCGGTGACACCAAGGCTGTTCGGGTCAGCTCGGCCGCCTTGATGAAGAAGCCCAACAGCGACGAGCCCAAGGCGGTGTTGTCGGTCTACGAGGACTTCCAGTGCCCGCACTGCCGTGATTTCGAGAAGAACTTCGGCCCGACGGTCTCCAAGCTCATCGACAGCGGCGCGGTCGCCGTCGACTACTACATGGTCGCGTTGCCGGGTCTGGACAAGAGCAACAAGGGTTACTCCACGCGCGCCGCCAACGCCGGCTACTGCGTCGGCGACGAGAACAAGGACGCGTTCGCACGCTTTCACTCCGCCCTGTTCGCCCAGCAGCCTGAGGAAGGTTCCGGCGCCGGTCCCGACAATGCCTCCCTGATCGAGACCGCTAGGCAGGCCGGCGTCACCGGCAACGTGGCCGACTGCATCAACAGGGGCAAGTACAGCGACATGATCAAGGGCCTTGTCACGGCGTCCAACATCACGGCCACACCGACCATCCGGCTCAACGGCCAGGACATCAGCCCGGCCAAGCCCGACGAACTCATCGCCAAGGTCGTCGGAGTCGTCGGCCCGGTGCCCGCACTGATGCCGACCCCTGAGGGCGCGCCGCCGGCGGCTCCGGCGCCGGCCCCGGCACAGTGAGCCTCACCACACGGGACCCGGTCGAGGCCGGTTCCGCGGAAGCGGGGGCTCCTTCGGGCGTCCGGGTGGGACGCGCCAGCGCCTGGTGGATCCTGATCGCCGGCGTCATCGGCGCGTTGGCATCGTCGGATCTCTTGGTCGAAAAGATCGCGATGCTCAAGAATCCGAACTACGTGCCGAGTTGCAGTATCAACCCGGTGCTGGCATGCGGTTCGGTGATCAACACCCCGCAGGCGTCGGTATTCGGGCCGCCGAATCCGCTCTACGGGGTCATCGGCTTCACCGTCGTCATCGTGACCGGCGTGCTCGCGGTTGCCAAGGTGCCGCTCCCGCGCTGGTACTGGGTCGGCCTGGCGACCGGCACCGGCCTGGCCGTGGTGTTCGTGCACTGGCTGAAGTACGAGACGCTCTACGAGATCGGCGCGCTGTGCCCGTACTGCATGGTCGTGTGGTCGATGACCATCCCACTGTTCGCCGTTGTCGCCCCGATAGCGTTGCGACCGCTGGCCGGGAACCCGGTCGCCCGTTTCCTGTACAACTGGCGCTGGCCGCTGGTGGTGCTGTGGTTTGTCGCG
>JBAXUD010000501.1:0-2720 GCA_037129875.1 Mycobacteriaceae bacterium | reverse complement strand
AAGCCGACATTGATGTTGCTGGACGGCAATTCGCTGGCCTTCCGGGCGTTCTACGCACTGCCCGCGGAGAACTTCAAGACCAAGAACGGCCTGACCACCAACGCGGTCTACGGGTTCACCGCGATGCTGATCAACCTGCTGCGCGATGAAGCGCCCACCCACATCGCCGCCGCCTTCGACGTCTCGCGGCAGACCTTCCGCGCCGAGCGCTACCCCGAATACAAGGCCACCCGCAGCGCGACCCCCGACGAATTCCGCGGTCAGATCGACATCACCAAAGAGGTGCTCAACGCCCTCGGCATCACCGTTCTGGCCGAAGCCGGATTCGAGGCCGACGACATCATCGCCACCCTGGCGACCCAGGCCGACGAAGCCGGCTACCGCGTGCTGGTGGTCACCGGGGACCGGGATGCGCTGCAGCTGGTCAACTCCGATGTCACCGTTCTCTATCCGATCAAGGGCGTCAGCACGCTGACGAGATACACCCCCGACGCCGTCGTGGAGAAGTACGGCCTCACCCCCGAGCAGTACCCGGACTTCGCCGCGTTGCGCGGTGATCCCAGCGACAACCTGCCCGGAATCCCGGGCGTGGGGGAGAAGACCGCCGCCAAGTGGATCGTCGAGTACGGATCCCTGCAAGGCTTGGTCGACAGGGTTGAGGACGTGCGCGGGAAGGTGGGAGATTCGTTGCGCGCCAACCTCTCCACCGTCATCCTCAACCGCGAACTGACCCACCTGGTGCGCGACGTCCCGCTGGCACAGACCCCGGACACCCTGCGTCTGATGCCGTGGGACCGCGACAAGATCCACCAACTGTTCGACGATCTCGAGTTCCGGGTGCTGCGTGACCGGCTGTTCGACACCCTGGCCGCCGTCGAACCGGAGGTCGACGAGGGATTCGACGTCCGGGGCGGCGCGCTGGAGCCGGGCGCTGTGGCGGACTGGCTGGCCGCGCACGCCCGCGACGGGCGCCGGTCCGGGATGGCGGTGGTCGGCACCCATGCGGTCTACGACGGCGACGCCACCGCGCTGGCCATCGCCACCGCCGACGGCGAGGGCGCCTACATCGACACCCCCACGATGACCGCCGACGACGAGGCGGCGCTGGGCAACTGGCTGGCAGACCCGGCTGCGCCCAAGGCGCTGCACGAGGCCAAGATGGCCATCCACGACCTCGCCGGCCGGGGCTGGCAGCTGGCCGGCGTCACCTCCGACACGGCGCTGGCGGCCTACCTGGTCCGCCCCGGGCAGCGCAGCTTTGCCCTCGACGACCTCTCCCTTCGCTATCTGCGCCGCGAGCTCCGTGCGGAAACGCCTGAGCAGCAACAGCTTTCACTTCTCGACGACGCCGAAGGCGTCGATGACCAGGCCGTGCAGACCCTGATCCTGCGGGCCCGGGCCGTCGCCGACCTCGCCGACGCGTTGGACGCCGAGTTGGAGCGGATCGACTCCGTCTCCCTGCTGGGCGCGATGGAACTGCCGGTGCAGACCGCGCTGGCCGCCATGGAGAGTGTCGGCATCGCCGTCGACACCGACAAGCTCGACGTCCTCCAGCGCGAGTTCGGCGACCAGATCCGCGACGCCGCCGAAGCCGCCTACTCGGTGATCGGCAAACAGATCAACCTGGGCTCACCCAAGCAGTTGCAGGTGGTGCTCTTCGAGGAACTGGGCATGCCCAAGACCAAGAAGACCAAGACCGGCTACACCACCGATGCCGACGCCCTGCAGTCACTGTTCGACAAGACCGGCCACCCGTTCCTGGAACACATGTTGACCCACCGGGACGCCACCCGGCTCAAGGTCACCGTTGACGGCCTGTTGAAGTCCGTGGCCGCAGACGGACGCATCCACACCACGTTCAACCAGACCATCGCGGCGACCGGACGGCTCTCGTCCACCGAACCGAATCTGCAGAACATTCCGATCCGCACCGAGGCCGGTCGCCGGATCCGGGATGCCTTCTGTGTGGGCGACGGGTACGCGGAACTGATGACCGCCGACTACAGCCAGATCGAGATGCGCATCATGGCGCACCTGTCTCAAGATGAAGGCGTACTTGAAGCTTTCAACACCGGCGAGGACCTGCATTCGTTCGTCGGTTCGCGCGCCTTCGGCGTGCCCATCGAGGAGGTGACGGCGGAGTTGCGCCGCCGGGTGAAGGCGATGTCCTACGGCCTGGCCTACGGGCTCAGTGCCTACGGGCTGGCGGCGCAGCTCAAGATCTCCACCGAGGAGGCCAAGGATCAGATGGACCAGTACTTCTCCCGATTCGGTGGAGTCCGCGACTACCTGCTGGCCGTCGTGGACCAGGCCCGCAAGGACGGTTACACCTCCACGGTGCTCGGCCGCCGGCGCTATCTGCCCGAACTGGACAGCAGCAACCGTCAGCTCCGCGAGGCCGCCGAACGGGCCGCGCTGAACGCCCCGATTCAGGGCAGTGCGGCCGACATCATCAAGGTGGCGATGGTCGGCGTCGATGCCGCGCTGCGGGAGGCCGGACTGTCGTCACGGCTACTGCTGCAGGTGCATGACGAACTGCTCCTCGAGGTGGCGCCGGGCGAGCGAGCCGCCGTCGAGGAACTGGTGCGAGAGCGGATGGGCGACGCGTATCCGCTGGACGTGCCGCTGGAGGTGTCGGTGGGGTACGGCCCTACCTGGGATGCGGCGGCGCACTGACTTCTCCAAATGCTTGGATCCCAGTACCACCAACGGATCACATC
>JBAXUD010000500.1:0-2722 GCA_037129875.1 Mycobacteriaceae bacterium | reverse complement strand
CTCGCCGTCGGTGAACACCTGGACCGCCCGCGGCTGGTCCAGGGTCAGCGGGCTGTCGAATCTGACGTCTTCGAGGCCGTCGGCGCCGCATTCGGCGGCTGCGGCGGCGAGAGTCGCGATGAGGATCGACGGCGGGACGACATCCACGCCGGCAATCCGGCGAAAGCCCGGGTACGGCCGGCCCTGCGTCACCAGTCGCGCCTGCCACAGGTGCCCGCTCGAGGAGCCCGCCACCGTTGTGTGCGCGCCCAACAGGGTGCCGGTCGCCGGCGCCGCGGCGCCGGTGTGACGCGGCGGCGGCGCGGGGATCCAGTGGTGGGTGTGCTGCCACGGGGTGGTGGGCAACGGGATGTGCGGTTCGGCGCCGTGCGGGGTGACCGGCGGCCTGGTGGTGTGGCTGGCGTTGAGATGGGTGTGGAAAGTGAGAGTGTCGTCGTCGTCACGGGTCAGCGTGGCGATGGTGTGGTGGTGGGCGTCGATCAGCGTGTCGTCGATGGCGTAGGTCAGGACCGGGTTCGGGCTGATCTCGATGAAGGTGCCGTGCGCCTCGCCCGCGGCCGAGACCGCCTGGGTGAACCGAACCGGGTTGCGCAGGTTGTCCACCCAGTAGTCCGCATCGAAGACCGCGGTGCCGTCGGTCAATCCGTTCCCCGAGTCGCTGCGCTTCTGCCCGCCGGTGCGCCCGCCGGTGGTGACGAACACCGGGATGCTCGGCGGCTGGGGGCTCAGGTCGGCGAGTGCGGTGCGCAACTCCGGCAGGACCGGGTCGATGATCGAATGATGGGAGGCGACGTCGACGTCGACGCGCCTGGCCAGCCGGTCCTGCGCAGCCACCACCGCGATCACGGCATCGACCTGTTCGGGCGGACCGGCGATCACGATCTGGCGCGGCGAGGCCTCCACCGCCACGCTCACGTCCGGGTAATCGGCCAGGAACTCCTCGGCGTCGTCGCCGCTCACTTCCAGCAGCGCCATCGCACCCTGCCCGGACAGCCGAGCCATCAGCCGCGAGCGCGTGGAAATGACTTTGAGGCCGTCGGCGGCGCTCAGCGCCCCGGCTACGACGGCAGCGGTGACCTCGCCCATCGAATGCCCGATCACCGCATCGGGATGCACTCCGTAGGAACGCCACAGCGCCGTCAGCGCCAGCTGCAGACCGACGAGCGCGGGCTGGATGCGGTCGATGCCCACGACCTGCTCACCGGACTCCAGGACCTGCCGCAAGGAGAACCCGGCATGCTCGACGAACGCGGGTTCCAGTTCGTCGACGGCGGCGGCGAACGCGGGCTCGTCGGCGAGCAGCTGCCGACCCATGCCGGCCCACTGCGAACCCTGACCGGAGTAGACGAACACCGTGCCCGACCGGCACGAGCCGGCGTGCGGCGCAGCCAGACCCGGCGCGGATTGGCCGGCGGCCAACGCCGTCAACCCGGCGACCGCCTGCGCCCGGTCCCGGGCGCACACGGTCGCGAACACCCGATGCCCGCCGCGATGGTGGTTGAGCGTGTGCGCCAGTTGTTGCAGGCTCACCTCCGGTCCGGCATCGGACAGCCACTGCGCCAACATCGCTGCCGTCGCCGCGATACGCGCGGGGCTCTTCCCGGAAACCACCAACGTGCTCACCGCCGGCGCGGGATCGGCCGCCTGGGGCGGCTGCTGTTCAGGCGCCTGCTCCAAGACCACGTGGGCGTTGGTTCCGCCGAAGCCGAAGGAGGACACGCCGGCGCGGCGCGGCCGCCCCCGATCGATCCAATCGGTCTGCTCGGCAACGACTTTCAACCGAAGACTGTCAAACGGGATATGCGGGTTCGGGCTGGCGTACCCCACCGTCGCCGGGATCACCCCGCGATCCAGCGCCAGCACCGTCTTGGCCAATCCCGCCACGCCGGCCGCGGCCTCCATGTGGCCGAGGTTGGACTTCACCGAGCCGATCAGCAGCGGGTCGTCGACGGGCCGGCCCCGGCCCAGCACTGTGCCCAGCGCGCGCGCCTCGATCGGATCCCCCAGCAGGGTGCCCGTGCCATGCGCCTCTACGTAGTCGACCTCGCGCATATCGACACCGGCATCGGCATAGGCGGTCCGCAGGACCGCCATCTGCGACGCGGGATTCGGAGCCATCAAGCCATTGGAGCGGCCGTCCTGATTGACCGCCGACCCGCGCACCACGGCCAGCACCCGGTCACCGTCGCGCACCGCGTCACCCAGACGCTTGAGCACCACCACCCCGGCGCCCTCGCTGCGCACGAAGCCGTCGGCCGAGGCGTCGAAGGAATGGCAGGCGCCGGAGTGCGACATCGCCTCGGCCACATCGAAACTGCGGGTCGGAGCCGGGGTCAACAGCACGTTGACCCCTGCCACCAACGCCGTATCCGACTCCCCCGCGCGCAGACTCTGACAGGCCAGATGCACCGCCACCAACGACGACGAACAGGCCGTGTCGACCGTCACCGACGGACCCCGGAAATCGAAGAAGTACGACAACCGGTTGGCGATGATGCTCATCGCGCCGCCGGTTCCCGACCACGCGTCGACCGCGCTCAAATCCGATGCCGCAAGGTATCCGTACTCGCCGAGGCACGCTCCGGCGAAGACGCCGGTCTGGGTGTGGCGCAGCGCTTGTGGCGCGATACCGGCGTGTTCGAGTGCCTCACTCGTCACCTCCAGCAGCAACCGCTGCTGGGGGTCCATCTTGTCGGCCTCCCCCGCCGGGATCTCGAAGAAC
>JBAXUD010000050.1:0-12793 GCA_037129875.1 Mycobacteriaceae bacterium | reverse complement strand
CGTAGTAGTCGACCGCCGGACTTCGGCGTTCGGTCAGCCCGCGGAGCCCTTGACCAGATCGGGCGAGGGGCGGTCTTCAAGGGTTTCAGCCTGCCCGGCGACCACGCCGGTCAGGATTGCCCGAGCAGTCACCAGTAGTTCGGCGACGCGCGGTGAGGTCAGCGCATAGGTCACCGACAGCCCGTCGCGGCGGGCCACGACCAGACCGGCCCGGCGCAGGATGGACAGCTGCTGAGAGAGGTTGGCCGGCTCGATCCCGATTTCGGGCACCAGTTCGGAGACGGCATGCTCGCGTTCGCTGAGCAACTCAAGAATGCGGATGCGAGCCGGATGGCCCAGCGTCTTGAAAAAATCCGCCTTCATCCGATACAGCGGCTGACGCGATGCTTCTACCAACGGGCTCTCCTCCGGTATCGCTGTGCCGGCCCGGGCCTTTGTCCCTGCGGCGCATTGGTCGTCAACATCGCTATTTGCGCACCTTCGCAATCTAGCATAACTGCTGTTCGTGATTGATTACCCCCCAGTCGCACTGCCCGCGAGCCCGGGTTCTGCTCACAGGTCGTTGCCGGCGTAGGACTGGTTGAAGCTTTTGTTGGTCAGCGGGAAGTCCGGGACGATGGTGTTGGCCATCGCCACCGGCAGAGCGGGCCAGTTGAACCAGGACGGGTCCACGATTTTGGATCGGGTGATCACCCGGGCGGCGTCGAGTTCGACGCGATGCACGATGGTCCCCCGCCAGCCTTCGACGATGCCGACCCCGCTGCGCACCCTATCGGGCGATAGTGGAGCGGCGATGTAGTCAAGTCGCATGTCGGCGCAGTCGATCAGATGACGCGCCAGGGCGACCGAGGCCGCGAATTCGTCGCGGCGCATGGTGTAGCGGGCCAGCACATCCCCGGCCGTCGCGCTGATCGCGGTGACCGGCAGGGCGACGCAGGGATGGTCGAGGCGGGCGTCGGTGGCCACACCACTGGCGCGTGCGACGAAGCCCAGGCAGCCCAGCTCGCCGGCCTGCTCCGTGCTCAGGATCGCGGTTCCGGCAAATCGGTCATAGACCCCTGCATTGGCCAAGGTCAGCTCGGCGACCTCGGCCAGGTCCGCTCCGATCGCCTCGAGTTCGTGAGGGTCCGGTAGCGCCAATAGCTGCACCCCGCCGGGGCGGATCGCGCCCCGCAGCAACCGGTGACCGGTGACGGCAGCGTTGATCCGCAGGAGTTGTTCGCGGATCCGCTGGGCGTGGGCGTTGGCCAGGCTGAATCCGACGTCGTTGGCCAGGGCGCCAAGATCGGTGGCGTGGTTGTAAAGGCGCTCCAGTTCGATCAGCAGCGCCCGCAGCCGATGCACCTCGGCGGGAACGACGACGTCGAGCGCGTCCTCGACGGCCAGGCTGTGCGCCAGCGCGTGACCCGCCGAGGTGTCCCCGCTGATCCGTTCGGCGATGTCGGTGGCCTGGGAGGCGAGGCGGCCGTGGAAGAGTTTCTCGATTCCGCGGTGGGTGAACCACAGCCGGATTTTCAGCCGCAGAACGGTCTCCCCCACGACGGAGAACCGGAAGTGACCGGGTTCGATGAGCCCGGCGTGGACCGGTCCGACGGGGATCTCGTAGACGCCCTCTCCGTCGACGGTGAGGAACGGGAAGTGGCCACTGGCCGCGAAATCGGGTGGCGGCCCGGCGTCGGCGCGCATCGGATGCCAGGCCTCGGGCCAGTGCGCGTGGCGGACCATGCGGCGCGCTCGCGGATGCCCGATCAACTCAATCCCGTAGAGGTCCATCATTTCCCGCTCGAAGCGCCCGGCCGGGAACGACAGATAGGCCAGGGATCGCAGCGCAGGGGCATCGGCCGGCAGGGTGAGCGTGAGTTCTACCCGGCGATCCGGACTCCCGGCCAGGAACAGCGACACGATCCGCACCGCGTCCCCGTCGTCGTGGGCGGCGACCAGCGCCAGCCGGTACCCCGCCGAGAGCAGTTCCTCGGTCGCTTCTGGCTGCTCATCGACGCTCACGACCCGGCGGATCCGCTGCGCGGTCACCGTGACGCCCCCAGTGGCAGCCCGAGTTGCTCGGCGGCGGTGCGCAACAGTTCGGTCAGCGGACCGGCGGTGACACCGAGGGCGAAGCAGGCGGCGACCCCGACGAGCAGAGCGCCCGCGACAGTCACCGGCACCGCGATCGCGGGCGACCCGGCGACCGGTGCCCCGAGCAGCATCTGTCCTGAATTTCGCACCAGGGCGGCGAAAGCGACCACGATCAGCAGCAGCACGATGCCCAGCGCCCAGGCCAGCCGGGCATCGGCCAGGGCCCGGGCGATGGACAGCTCACTGGCGAACATCGCGAACGGCGGCAGGCCGAGCAGCACCACCATGCCGATCGCGAAGGATGCGCCGATGAGGCGGGAACGGGCGATGACGCCGGTGATGTCGGCGATCGCGGTGGAATTGTGCGCAGCCTGCAGTTGACCGCCGGCGAGGAACAGCACGGTCTTGCCGAGGCCGTGCGCCAGGACGTGCAGCAGCAGCGCCGCTATCGCGAGTTCCGTGCCGGCCGCGGCGGCGATCGCGATCAGTCCCATATTTTCCATCGAGGAGTAGGCCAGCATCCGTTTGAGGTCGCCCGTCACGGTCAGCAACATCGCCGCCACTCCCACCGTGGCCAGCCCGACCACAAGCAAGCCCCAGCGCATGAACCCCGTGCCGACCGCAGCGTCGATGATCGGTTTGATCCGCAGCAGCACCGAGAAGGCGACCGAGAGCAGCACACCGCTCATCAACGCCGACACCGGCGCGGGCGCCTGGCTGTGCGCGTCGGCCAGCCAGGTGTGGAACGGGACGAGCCCGACCTTGGCGCCGTAGCCGATCAACAGCAACCCGCCGGCGAGGCGGGTGACACCGCCGTCGAGTCCACTCGCGTGGGCGATCAGGACGTCGAGGTCCAGGGCCGCACCGCTGTCGCCGCCGACGTGCTGGGCCGCGAAATACAGCAGGATCGTGCCCAGAAAGGCCATGGCGATCCCGACCGAGCAGATGATCACGTACTTCCAGGTGGCTTCCAGCGCGGTACGGGTCCGGCGATGCCCGACCAGGAATGCGGTGATCACCGTGGTCGCCTCGATGGCGACCCAGATGACTCCAATGTTGTTCGCCGACACCGCCAGGACCATCGCCGCCAGAAAGGCCGGGGTGAGCGTGCCGTACAGCCGGGCACCGGCCGGGTCGGTGTGGCCGTGGTCGAGTTCAGCGTTGATATAGCCGATGCCGGCCACGGTGCTCAGAGTCCCGACCGCGCCGATGACGATCAGCATGACGACCGACAGGGCGTCGGCCCGAAGGAGCCCGCCTGCCAGCACGTGCGGGGTCGAGCCGACCCGGAACGCGAGTGCGGCGCCGCAGCCCAGGATGGTCAGCGCGGCCAGCACGGACAGGGTGGCGGTCGCGCGGCGCCAGCCGGCCGCGATGGTGATCGCCGCGGCGCCTAGCGGCACAAGGATCGGTGCAAGTAGCAGGAGGGTCATCAGTCGCGCAGCTCCTGCAGCGCGTCGAGGTCGGCGCCCCCGAACTTGCGTCGCATCCGGCCGGTGAGGACACCGATCACGATGACTGCGAACAGAATGTCCAGGGACGCGCCGAGTTCCACGATCACCGGTACCCCGGCCGTCAGCAGAAACGCGACCGCGGCGATCCCGTTGTCCAGCATCAGGAATCCGGCCGCCTGCGAGATGGCGTGGCGCCGGGTTGCCATCACGAACAGCGCGATCAGGACCACGGCGAACGCAGCGGGAACCGCGCCGGTGGCCGGCCCGGGGTCAAGGTTCACCACGGGGCGGGTGACCGCGAACGCCGTCACCGTCAGCGCCGCCGCGATCAGCAGGGATGCGGTGGTGTTCACCAACGGGGTGGCATCGCGCAGCCCGCGATGTTCAGCGCCCAGGGCGCGGGCCAGCAGCCACGGCAGCAGGACGGTGCGCAACACGGCGATGGCGGCGCCGATCACGACGAGGGTGGCGTCGCCCTCGTGCACGCCGCGGATAATCGGGATCGCGGCCAGCGCGGCGCCCTGCCAGGCGAGCAGCCTGATGATGGAGCCCAGGTCGCGGCGCCAGACGATCAGGACCGAGGCCAGAACCAGTGCGCCGGCGGCGAGATCGATCGCGCTGGCGAAGGCGGTGTCTGTCATGGGGTTGCTCTCATGCCCGGGTAGTCAGGAAGTTGGCGGCGGTCACCGCGAGCAGCGCCAGCAGGAACGACCCGGCGAGCAGTTCGGGCACCCGGAACAGCCGCAACTTGGCCAGGAACACCTCTGCGCCGGCGAGCAGAACCGCCAGGATCGCCACCTTGACCACGATCGCGAGCACGCCGATCGCGACGTCCAGGGCGCCGGGATCGGGACCGGCGATGCCCCACGGGATGAACAGGTTCCCCAGCAGCGCGAGCAGCACCGTCAGCCGCATGCCGGAGGCCCATTCGACCAGCGCGAGCCGAGGTCCGGCGTACTCGAGGACCATCGCCTCGTGCACCATCGTCAACTCCAGGTGAGTGGCGGGGTTGTCGACCGGCATCCGGCCCGTCTCGGCGATGATCACCACCACCAAGGCCACGAAAGCCAGCACCGCGGGCAGTGACATCAGCTGTGCGGGGTTGTCGATGCTGTGCGCCACGATGGCGCCGAGGTTGGCCGAGCCGGTCGGGATGGACAGTGCGAACACCGCGAGCAGGATGGTGGGTTCCACCAGGGCGGCGATGGTGATCTCGCGGCTCGCTCCCATCCCGCCGAACGAGGTTCCGGTGTCGATGCCGGCCAGGGTCAACGCGACGGTTCCCAGAAAGAGCAGACCGACAACGGCGAACAGGTCGGCGACCGGGTCCAGCGGTGAGCCGGTCGCGACCAGCGGCACGACTGCGACGATCAGGAGGGTGGTTCCCGCCAGAATGGCGGGCGCCGCCGAGAAGACCGCGGTGGTGCCGCGCGGGGTGATCTGCTGTTTGCGGAGTTGTTTGCGAAGATCGCGCCACGGCTGCCCCACTCCGCCGCCGACGCGGCCCTCCAGTCGGGCTCGGACCTGGCGGGTCACCCCGATCACCACCGGGGCGCCGAGAGCGACCCCGCCGATCTGGGCGGCTCCGGCCAGATACGACATCACGTTCATCGCGCCACCACCAGGACAATGAGTACGCCCAGCGAGCCGTAGGCGAGGTAGAGATGCACGCTTCCGGTGTGCGCGCGGCGAACCCCCTGCGCGCACGCGGCGACCGCACGGATCACCGGGGTGTACACCAGGTCCTGCACCGCGTCGGTGATCCGGGCGCGGTAGGCGACCTTCGCCACGAGATACCGCGAATCCTCGAACGGCGTCACCTCGACGGCGGTGTCCGGGCGCAGCACGTCGTCGAACACCCGCTGCAGCGGTTCGCCGAACGAGGTGGCGGTGTACTGCATCCGCGCCGTGAGGTCATCGGCGCCGCACGCCCACAGCGGCAACATCGCCGGTTCCGGGCGCCGCCACGATCCCCACTGGGCTGCGCCGACTGCGGCCAGCACCGCGACGACCAGCAAGACGGCGATCAGGCCCGGCGCGATGGACCCGGCCAGGCCGGGAAGGTGCAGGACCGTGCCCAGGCCCGACAGGTCGGCGTGCGCGGAGGCGGGCAGCGTGGCAAGGACCCGACGTAGCGGTCCGGCGAGCACAGACGGCGCGACGGCCAGCACCACGCAGGCGCAGGCAGCCGCGATCATGCCGGTGAGCATGCCGGCGGGTGCTTCGCGGGCGTCGGCGGCGGCATCAGAGCGGGGCCGGGCCAGAAACCCGATTCCGAACGCCTTCACCATCGCCGCGACCCCGAGTCCGGTGGTCAGCGCGACCGCGCCGACCGCCAGTGGGGTGGCCAGCGCGACCAGGGTGTCCTGTTCGAGTGGGGCGTGGATCAGCGACTGCACGAGTAGCCACTCGCTGACGAACCCCGCACCCAGCGGCAGGCCGGAGGCGCCCAGCGCGGCCACCCCGAACAGGATCGTGGTCGCGGGCATCCGGCGGGCCAGACCGCCGAGGCGGTCCAGGTCGCGCAGCCCGGTCGCGGCCAGCACCGACCCGGCGGCCAGGAAACCGAGGCATTTGAACCCGGCGTGAGCCACCAGGTGCAGCAGCGCCGCGGCCATCGCCACGGTGGCCGCCGCGGTGGCGCCCGATGCGGTAAGCAGGGTGGCCGCACCCAGCGCGACGGTGATCAGGCCCATGTTCTCCACGGTGGAGTAAGCCAGCAGCCGCTTGAGATCGGTGGCCACCGATGCCTGCAACACTCCGTATACCGCCGACACCGCGCCGATCACCAGCAGCGTCACCCCCCACCAACGGGGCCCCGGGCCCAGCAGCTGCAAGTCGAAGCGGATGATCCCGTAGATCCCGAGGTTGACCATGGCCGCGCTCATCAACGCTGAGACCGGGCTGGGCGCCTCGGGGTGCGCGCGTGGCAACCAGGCGTGCAACGGCAGCAGGCCGGCCTTGCAGCCGAAGCCCGCGAGCGTCAGCACGAACACCGCCGTGCGGACACCGGGGGGCACCGCCGACAGGTCAGCGAAGCGGTCGGCGCCGCCGGCGGCGGCGGACAGCAGCATCAGCCCGAGCAGGATCACGACGAACCCGAGCTGGGTCATCACCGCGTAGAACACCGCGGCCGAGCGAGCCGCAGGCCGGGTGTGCTCGGCGGCCACCAGGATGAGCGACGCAGTCGCCATCAGTTCCCAGGCCAGCAGGAACGTCGACACCGACGCCGCCGCCGGCACCAGCAACATCGCCGCCACAAACAGCGGCAGCATCGACAGCGGAACGCCACCCAGATGCGCACGGCGGGCGTATCCGATCGAATACACCCCGACCGGGACAGCGACCGCACCGGTCAGAGCCATGAAAAACCCGCCCAGCGGATCGAGCTGCAGCGCCACACCGACCAGCGGAACCAGCCAGCCGAGCTGGACCGAACGTGGCGGCCCCAGCACCCCGGCCAGCCCGAGCCCAACCCCGGCCGCGCCCAGCGCGGATGTCAACAACCCTGCGATGGCGGATCCGACGCCGTGGTGGCGCACGATGATCGGCTCGACTCGGAGTGCAGCATCGGCAGTGACGGTCATCGCCCGGTCACCGACCGCAGCGCGGCCACAATCTGCGTGGGGGTTGGCGGGCAGCCCGGAATCTCAACGTCGACCGGCACCACCTCCCCGACCGCTCCGACGACGCCGTAGGCGTCGCCGAACACCCCGCGGTTCAGGGCACAATCACCGCACGCGATCACCACCCGCGGTGCCGGTGTCGCCTCCAGAGTGTTGCGCAACGGTTGCGCCATGTTTTGGGTTACGACACCGGTCACCAACAGCGCGTCAGCGTGCCGCGGCGACGCAACCAGGCGAGCGCCGAAGCGTTCGGCGTCGTACACGGGGCCGAACGCGCCGGAGATCTCCACTTCGCAGCCGTTGCATGAACCGGCATCGACGTGTCGCACCTGCAACGACCCCACCACACCCGTCGGTGCATCGGCAGCGACCGCCGGCCGATCACCCGCCTGTCCGGTGACCCGGCCGGTCCTGACTATCTTGGCGATCCAGCCCCTCACGGCGACTCGACCGCCGGCCGCTCAAGGGCGTCGACCTGTTCGTTCAGCAGTCCCGCCAGCACCGTGCGGGCTACCGCCAGCAACTCGGCGATATGCGGGGACCCGATCGAGTAAGTGACCGAATTGCCCTGCCGGCGTGCGCTCACGATTCCAGCCCTGCGGAGCACACCCAGTTGCTGAGACAGGTTTGTTGCCTCCACGCCCACCGCGGGCAGAAGTTCTGTCACCGACCGATCACCGGCAACCAGCAGTTCCAGAATCCGGATACGCGCAGGATGCGCCAGCGACCTGAAGAACTCCGCCTTCAGCGCGTCCAGCGACTCCCCCACACGCACCTCCCCGGGAGCTACCAAATACATCAATCTATGAATTTAGAAAGTTAGCATATAAGAAGTGGGACGGTCGATTTCGGGAGCCTGCGGCCCAGGTGATCTCGACTACGGCCCCGTGCCTGTCCTCACGCGTCCAGGTCATTCACGAAGCGGCCCGACACACCTAAGGCGCCCACCCGGGACCGCGAGGAAATGAGACGCAAAATGAGACGAGACCCGAGCGGATATTCAACAAATTGACCGGCCACCGTCCCGCGACCGGATGATCTGCGCGAGGTCGCCGGATGCTGATCATCGGGGCGCACTCGACGCGATGGCGCTGTACGGTCGCTGCTGCTGCATGTTGCTTGGGTGGTGGGTCGGTCGGGTCGGCGTGTCGGCGGTGGCTTATGACGATCGGAACGTAGGGAGCCCGCGGTGGCGGCTGGGTCCAGGGACCTTCGTCGAATCACGTTGTCCAGCCTGGCCGGCACGACGGTGGAGTACTACGACTTCCTGCTGTACGCGACGATGACGGCACTGGTGTTCGACCGGCTGTTCTTTCCGGGATCCGACCCGCCTGCGGCGGCGGTGGCCGCATTCGGCACCCTGGCGGCCGGCTACGTCGCCCGGCCGGTGGGCGGAATCCTGTTCGGCCACTTGGGCGATCGGCTCGGACGCAAACGCACCCTGGTCGCGACGATGACACTGATGGGTGTCGCGAGCTTTCTGATCGGCTGCCTTCCCACCTACGAGATGATCGGCCGCGCTGCGCCGGTGCTGTTGGTTCTGCTTCGGGTCGGCCAGGGCATTGCGGTCGGGGGCGAATGGGGTGGTGCCACCCTGATGGTCGCCGAGCACGCCCCGCCGTCCACCCGCGGACGCTGGAACGGCATCGCGCAGATGGGCTCAGCCCTAGGCGGATTGCTGTCGACGGTCGTCGTCACCGCCCTGGCCGGCTTGTCCGACGAGTCGTTGATGTCGTGGGGGTGGCGGGTGCCGTTCCTGCTCAGTGCGGCACTGCTGGTGATCGGGCTCTACGTCCGTGCCGGGATCTCGGAGAGCCCGGTGTTCATGCAGGCTCTCGAGACCGCCCGGGCCGGCAAGAAGGCCATCCCGCTGACCGCAGTGCTACGCCGACCGGGGCCATTGCTGCTCACCTGTGCTGCGGGGATCGGATCCTTCGGCCTGACTGCATTGCTGAGCACCTACATGATCAGCTACACCCGCAACATCGGCTACCCGCTATCGGCCATCCTCACCGCGAAACTGTGGGGCGGTGTCGTGGTGCTGATCGCCATCCCCGCGTTCTCCGCACTGTCGGACCGGGTGGGCCGCCGGATGGTCATGCTGGCCGGGGCTGTGGCGATCGTGCTGTACGCCTATCCGATGTACACCCTCGTGGACAGCCTCTCGCCGCCCCGTCTGATCGCCGCCGTTGTCATCGGACAGATCATCCAAGCGGCGATGTACGGCCCACTGGGCGCGATGCTGTCGGAGATGTTCGACACCGAGGTCCGCTACACGGGGGTGTCACTGGGATACCAGTTGGCGGCGCTGATCGGCGCCGGGTTCACACCGCTTTTGGCCAGCAGCCTGCTCGTCGGGGGCCCGCGAAGCACGCCACTGGTGCTGATCGCCATGGGTTGTGGAGTGGTGACGATCCTCGCTCTGCTGCGAATCGGCGAAACCACGGGCCGGAATCTGGCCGACCCGGTCAGCGCCGGCGGTCTACGCTGACGACGTGGCAGCCGAGGCGCCGTCGTCGTGGAACTCCACGGCGACCGGCGCGACCAGGTCGAGATCGGTCAGACTCCGGCCGGCGTGCTCAGCGCCCTCGCGCAGGGGCCCCAGGAACACCTCGGCGGTTTCGGGAATGAAGGCGTTGCCCAGCCAGCCGTCGGCCAGCTCACCGGTGAGCCGTAGATTCCGCGGGCCCATCGCCGCGACGTAGACGGGCACGTGCCGTGGGCGCACCATGGGCATCAGTGCGGCACCGCCGCTGTCCGGCAGCGGTAGCGGATAAATCTCGCCGGGATGCTCGAGGCGCTCTCCGCGACTGACGATCCGAACGATCTCGGTCCGCGAGGCCCGGTCCTCAACCGGAGGTCTCTGATGACTCATATCACCGTCACTGTCGCCATCCCCGGCGACGTCAATTCCGGCCCCGACCTGTATGACGAAGTCTGCGCCGCCCTGGATTCCTTCGATGAAAACCTCGATGTGGCAACGTATCTGAAGCTCACCGCCGATCAGATCGCTCACGACGCGGACTTCCAGAAGTTCTGGGAAGGGCTCCACGACGAGAACCCGGGGGATTTCGCCCAGGCCGTGCAGGGCTGGTTCGGCGGCGCGCTCGACTGTTGTAAGTGAATCCGATGTCGTGCGGGTTCTGGGCGATGTTTCCGCAGCGGCGGCAGGAGCCAGCGGCGAGCAGTGTCGTGGATCTCGGAACGCCCCGGGGTCAAGCATCTGATTGCCGGCAATCACGACGCCGTACACCCTATGCATCCCGATGCGCATCGGATAGCGAGGGACTATCTTGAGGCCTTCGCTGCGATGCCGGACTCCCTTAAGTCCAAACTGAAAGCCGCGATCGCCGCGATCTCCTGAACAAAACCGCATGATCACCTTCGAAGGAGTGCTGTGCGTACCGACGACGACACCTGGGACATCAGGACGAGCGTGGGTTCGACCGCTGTCTTAGTTGCGGCCGCCCGCGCCGCCGAGACCGACAGTGAAAGCCCGTTGATCCGGGACCCCTATGCCCGCATGCTGGTCGAAGGTGAGGGGAGCGGGATGTGGCAGCCCATCCTCAACGGCTCACTGGCCGATCGACTGGCTGCCGCCGATCCCGAGGCCGGCGCGATCTTCGCCTATATGCAGAACTATCAGGCGGTGCGCACACATTTCTTCGACGCGTTCTTCGCCGAGTCTGTCGCCGCGGGGATCCGCCAGTTCGTGATCCTGGCCTCGGGGCTGGATTCGCGGGCCTACCGGCTGGACTGGCCGGCCGGCGCCGATGTCTACGAGATCGACCAGCCAGAGGTGCTGCAATACAAAGCGCAGATTCTCGCGGCACACGGTGTCGAGCCGTCGGTCGCCTGTCACGAGGTGCCGGTCGATCTTCGCCAGGAGTGGCCTTCGGTGCTGCAGCAGCGGGGCTTCGACCCATCCAGGCCGACCGCGTGGCTGGCGGAGGGGCTGTTGATGTATCTGTCGGCTCGCGCTCAGGACCGGCTCCTGGCGCTGATCACCGGGTCCAGTGCTCCCGGTAGCCGAGTCGCTGCCGAGGCCGTGCCCTACAGCGATGACGAACGTCGCGTTGAGATGCGGGAGCGTTTCACTCACCTGGCCGACGAATTCGGTATCGCGCGCATCGTTTTCGGATTCGTCGCCGACATCGAAAGCCTGACCTTCGGGGATCCCGACCGCGCCGATGTCACCGAATGGCTCGACGCGCACGGCTGGCGCACCCGCACCCTGCCGGTGACCGAGGAGATCCGCCGGCTTGGCCGCGGCCTCGACGTTTCGATGGCTGACGAGTCGAAGTCCTTCGCGGACTTCGTCGTCGGCGAGCGCCTACTCGGTGGTCAGTGAGTCCTCTTCCCGCCCCGGATCGCGACGAGGCTGACGTTGGGGATCCGAGCATTCTTCGCAGGGTCACCCTCTCCAGTCTCATCGGAACAGCAGCCGAGTACTACGACTACGTCCAACGGAAAGCGGAACCTACAGCCGAGAGAGCAGCAGCAGCCGCCGACGACGACTGCCTGTAGGTTCCGTTTTTCGATGGCGAAATTCCGCTCTTCTTGGCGCAGATGGTGAATTCGCCGGAACTTTTTTAGCCGCGCTAGCGCCGTATTGGCGGCCGGTCTGCGCCAGTGCGCGCTGATAGTGCGGCCGCCTCCACCCGAATCGCATTTCACACCGAAACCCCTGACAGACAACGCATCGAAGCGGGGGGTACGTCGGACCAACCCTTCGGAGTCCTAGTATCCGAGCCTATGGCCACTCCTCAACGCGTCCACATCACTCACGAGTTCAAGTCCGACCCCCAGACCGTGTTCGACAAGCTCGCCGAGCACGAGAACCTCGGCCCGGTCTTCGGTGCCAAGATCACCCGCGTCAGCGACGGCGCTACCTCCCGTAATGGCGCCGGCTCGGTGCGCCGCCTCAAGCTTGGCCCTCTTCCGGCGTTCGAGGAGACCACCACAACTGCCCAGCCGAACACGCTTATCGAGTACAAGATCACCAAAGGCAGTCCACTCAAGGGCCACTGGGGCCGCCAGGAGCTGACACCGACCCCCAGCGGCGGCACGAGGTTGGACTACACGATCGGTTTCGACTCAGCGATACCCGGGCTCGCCGCACTGGTCGGCAAGGTGCTCGCATCCGCGATCAACAAGGGTCTCCCGAAGCTCACCGACTAATCATGTGACGTCGACAATGTCCCTATGTCAGCGGGCATGTTTCTCCCTGGGGTTGGTGAGTCGTTGTTGAGCCGCTGCGTCGTCGTTGAGTGTGTGGAGACGTATTCAGGCAGGCGCTCGGGTTAAGGTGCGCTCCACTGTTCGGATGACCGGCGGATGTCTGTCCTCGGCCTACCGCTAGGAAATGAAACGCAAAATGAGACAAACCCAGATGAAACGAAGTGAGACAGACAGAAGAGACGCAGGTCCGAAGACCGCGATATGAAACGGAATTTGAGAACCGACACCGCCGATGGCCAAATTCCGCTTTTGATGGCAGTAGGTTGGCAATTTTGCCGGAAAGTTGTTAGGACGGCTATCTAACTGTTGACCGTAGAGCCTTCCCGGTGGGGCGCTCATGATGCGGTGGCTTTTCCACCGCGCGGAGCAAGCGATGTCGGTTCCCTTACGCGTGGA
>JBAXUD010000005.1:0-25389 GCA_037129875.1 Mycobacteriaceae bacterium | reverse complement strand
ACCTGGATCCAGGCAGCTACGCCGAGGCGCTCAGTGCCTTTGAACGCGACTGTGCGTGGCCGGTCGGGGCGGCCGTGGACTAGCAGCGTTTCGCCTCCGCGCGGGCCGGTGCGATAAGCTGTCGTGGCTTCACGCGGGGTGTGGCGCAGCTTGGTAGCGTGCTTCGTTCGGGACGAAGAGGTCGTGGGTTCGAATCCCGCCACCCCGACTGTGTGAAACGGCCCCGACCGGTGGTTACCGGTCGGGGCTTTTTGCGTAGCGGCGTTGCTGCCGGCAACCTCCCGCCGAGGCTCCAACCCTCGCGAGCGGGTGAGCGAATCCGTAATCTCTGGTGGCGAGGATTGAAGGGATGTCGGGGTCGACGTGGATCAACCGGTCGCGAAACAGGGCGCTGACGTGGTCAGCCAGCGGGTACTCGCCGCTGCGGTTGAGCAACTTGAGGCTGGGGGCGTAACACGATTCGAGTTGCCCAACATCGCGAATCAAGGCGGCCTAGACCTCGCAGCGGTCGAGCACGCGTGGCCCGATCGACTGCAGTTGCTCATGGCCGCATGGACCAGCAGGTTGGCCTGGCGGGACTGCGTAATCGACACTGGCAGTTTGCGTGATGACTTGCTCGGATTCGGGGAGTCACTGCGACAGGGAGTGCAAACACCCGGGGGCCGGATGCTTTTTCGATCGAGCTTGCCCATTGATGGCGCCGACGACTTCACCGATGTGCGTAGGGAGTTCTGGGACGCCCAGTTCGACAACGTCACGGCGATCGTCGACCGGGCCGTGCAGCGAGGCGAACTGCGCAGTGACGTCGATCCTCTCGATTTCGTTCGGATGTTCTGCACCGCAATGTATTTCGATGCGTTATACCTCAATGGGATCGGTACGCCCGATTATCTCGACAGCATGGTCGACATTCTCCTGCTCGGTGTCGCGATCGACCCGCCGGGAGAATCAGCGGAGATGCGTCGAGCGATCTTCGACGTCGTGGGCGCCGGTCAGCAGGATGCGCTCGGCGAAGAACGGCCGCCACCGAATTTGACCCAAGCGACCAGCGCAGAGATCCGGCGGGCCATCCTGGACGCCGCGATCAGGGAGACGACCCTGCGCGGCCCGGAACTGGTCACCCGGAGCACGATCGCCCGCCGGGTCGGCGTGACGATTCAGGTTGTCGAACGAATGTGGAAATCCGACGGCGACCTCCTTCTCGATGCGGGAGCCAGAGTCCGCGAGAGGACCAGGCCGTTGCCCGATAGCGGCCGGCTGTGGAAGGACTTGTTGTCCTTCGCCGACGCTAAGGCGGGACTCATTTCAACCGCGGACGCCCGCAAGAACTATTTGAGCGCCATCCTGCTGGATCCCACCGGACGCAACGCTGCGCTGGTGGCGGAATTCTGGATGGCGGGACTGCGAGAAAGCACGCAGATGTGTCTTCGGGCACAGGACCGCGGCGAACTTCGCGACGGCGTCGATCCGGAACACGCCACGCGCATCCTCGTCGTGTCGCTGTACTACGACCTCTTCTTCGTCAACACCGCGATGCGACCCGAATACGCGTTCACGGTGCTCGACGTCTTCCTCAACGGCGCGGCTGACTAGCGCGCCGCTGCGGTGGCCGCCGCCTTCAGGTCTGCGTAAGCCTGCCGGGTGTGCTCGGCCAGCGCATGGACGTCGTCGAGTGCGGCCGTGTTGGCGACGAAGCCGAAATCCATGTGGTCACGGTAGGAGCTCATGGTCACGTTCAGACCGATTGCCGCCGCCAGCGCGGACACCGGGAAGATCCCGACCAACTCCGCACCGTTGAGATAGCGAATCTCCTTGGCGCCCGGCACATTCGAGATGACCAGGTTGCACGCGGGCCGGGCGACCCGATCGAGGTGGGTCGAGGCGCCCGCACCGGCGAGGGCGATGACTGCGACGGCGTAGGTCATGGCGGTATCAGGTGACATCGCGCCGAGTTCCTTTTTGGCGGCGGCGAGCGAATGCACGACCTGCTGCAGCCGGTCGGTCACGTCGACGTCCGGTGAGCCCAGACGCACGAACATCGCCGACACCCGCGTGCCCATGGCGCTGTCGCCCTCACCACGCAGCGACACCGGAACCATCGCGATGAACTCGTGGGCGTAGCCCTGGCCCCTCTCCCGCAGGTAGGCGTGCAATCCGTGGTCGATGACGGTGGCTGCCACGTCGTTGAGGGTGGCCCCGAACTGATGGCCGATATGGTGCATCTCCTCCAACGGCAGCGACGCGGTCGCGAAGCCGCGGGCCTGTTTGAGGGGGACATTGGTCGGCGCGTGCCTGGCCACGAACGGCAGGCTGCCTTCGAGGTGTGAACCCAGTGCTGCGGCGAGCCCCTTGCGCAGCGCGCCGAAGGAGATCTGGTTGATGGCACCGACCTGAGCGATGGCCCCGCGGAGCGTGCCGGTGAGGCGGCGCAGGGCCGGCGGTGGTGTGCGAGGTTTCGACGGAGGACGTGGTTGCGCGAAGGCCGGCGGCAGGATGACGGGCTCGTCGGTGAGGCTCAGGCCGTCGTAGAGCTTCTTCAGCCCGGATACCCCATCGATGATGCTGTGGTGGGTCTTGGTATAGATCGCGAACCGTCCGCCCGGCACCCCGTCGATCACCCAGCACCGGAACAGCGGCCGGTCGCGGTCGAGCATCGGCTCGTGTAAGTCGGAGACCAGTCGCAGCAGCTCTTCGTAGGAACTTCCTGCCGGAAGCGACAGATGCTGGACGTGGTAGTACGGATCCCAGCCGTCGACTTCGCGGAAGTGCGGCCCGCTCGTTCCGATCAGTTCCGGCACGAAGTTGAAGGGCGGCTGCGGCTGTTCTCCGCGGTAGGCCGTCACGATCTCGCGCACTGCGTTCCGGCGGCCGGGAGGCTTCTTGAACAGCAGCATCGCTCCCACATGCGTTGTGCCGCTTGGTGACTCCATGAGCAGCCAACTCAGATCCAACGGAGCAATCGCGTTGCTCATGTGGTCCACCTCCCCGTCACCGTCTGTCCCCGCGTCAGCCCCGCTGTGCCGACCTTGCGGTGCCGCAGGATCCACACCTCGCTGATGAGGTATATCACCAACGACGCCACCACTGCCGCGATGATCGCCGGATACTTGCCGGCCAAGCCGTCGGAGGAGGTCTGCCGGATCAGGATGCCGGCGAACGCCCAGATGAGCACCAGACCGTAGGCCACGTCGCGGTTGCGCACCATGGTGATGGTTCCGATCGCCATCGCGACGAGCACGATGATGACGGCCCAGGTGGCATCGGACAGGCCGAAGCCGTCCCACTTGCGGCTGACGAGCAGCACCGTCATGTTCGCCACCGTGGCCACGGTGGTCCAGCCGAAGTAGACACTGAAAGGCAACCCGACCAACCATCGTTGGCGCCCAGTCAGATTCGCCTTTCGCAGCATGGTGACGATGACTGCGAGGCACACCAGAATCACCACGATGAGCACCGCCGACAGAGCGATGTGGTCGTAATGCCAGGCGAACACCCAGGCGGTGTTGGCCAGTGACGAGATCGAGAACAACACGCCCACCCGATTGAGCAGTACCGGGTCGGCGTCGCGATCACCGAACAACTGGTAGAGCACGTGCGCCCCGAGGAGAAGATAGATCACTCCCCAGATGGAGAAGGTGACACCTGCCGGGGTGAACAGGCTCGGATAGGCGTCGGACACTTCACCGGTGCCCCTGCCGTTGAGAGGTAGGGCGTTGGCCGCGACATTCATCCCGACCATCGCCAGATAGGTCACGCCCACCAGAACCTTGACCGGCGTCCTGCTTGGTGTCGCACTCATCGGATCTCCGTGTTCAGACCGCGGTCGTTATTCAGAGCACAGTTGCAGCATGCCTGCCGGCTGCGCGGCCGGAGAACAGACAGCTGCCCAGGAAGGTTCCCTCCAGTGCGTTGTATCCATGCACTCCGCCGCCGCCGAAGCCGGCGACCTCACCTGCCGCGTACAGCCCGCCAATAGGCTCGCCGTCGACACCCAATGCCCGCGATGAGAGGTCGGTCTGGATGCCGCCCAGCGTCTTTCGAGTCAGGACATGCAACTTCACCCCGATCAGCGGGCCGGCCTTGGGGTCGAGGATGCGGTGCGGCGCCGCGGTGCGTGCGATGCGGTCACCCAGATAGCGCCGGGAATTCCGGATACCTTGTACCTGAGCATCTTTGGAGAACGGGTTGTCCATCTGCAAATCGCGTGAGTGAATCTGGGCGCGGATCAGGGCGGGGTCGAGCAACGGCTCGTCGGTGAGTTTGTTCATCAGCGCGACCAACTCCTCAAGGGTGTCGGCCACGACGAAGTCCGCACCGTGGCTCTTGAACGCCTCGACCGGGGCGGGCGCACCCTTGCTCAGAATCCGTTCGGCGACCATGGCTTTGCGGTCCCGGTTGGTGATATCGGGATTCTGCTCGGAGCCCGACAGGGCGAACTCCTTCTCGATGATCTTCTGGGTCAGGATGAACCAACTGTGGTCGTAGCCGGCGATCTCCGGGGTGGTGCGCAGGTAGCGCAGTGTGCCCAGGGTGTCGTAGCCGGGCAGATACGGCGCCGGCAATCGGCGGCCCAACGCGTCGAACCACATCGACGACGGTCCGGGCAGAATCCGGATGGCATGTTTGGGCCAGATCGGATCCCAGTTCTGCACACCTTCGGTGTAGTGCCACATGCGGTCCCGGTTGACCAGACGGACCCCGCTGTCACCGGCGATATCGAGCATCCTGCCGTCGACGTAGGCCGGCACCCCGGTGATCATGGACGTCGGCGGATTCCCCATCCGGGCCGGCCAATTCCGGCGCACGACATCGTGATTGCCGCCGATTCCACCGGTGGTGATGATGACGGCGTCCGCGTTCAGCTCGAAGTCGCCGGTCTTCTCCCGGTTGGACGGTGCGCCGCGCGGCGCGTCATCGGAAGCCAGCACTGCACCGCGCACCCCGGTGACCGCCCCGGCGGTGAAGACCAGTTCGTCGACCCGGTGGCGGTGGTGGAAGGTCACCAGGCCGCGTTCGGCGGCGGCGAGCGCCGATTCCACGAAGGGTTCGACGACCCCGGTTCCGGTGCCCCAGGCGACATGGAATCGGGGCACCGAATTGCCGTGCCCGTCGGCCCGCAGATCGCCTCGTTCAGCCCAGCCGACCGTCGGCAGGAACGTGATGCCGTGGCCGTTGAGCCAGGACCGCTTCTCACCGGCGGCGAATTCCACATAGGCGCGCGCCCATTGCACCGCGAGTGCGTCCTCGTCGTCGAGCCGGTCGAATGCCGCGCTGCCCCGCCAGTCATTCCAGGCAAGTTCGAAGGAGTCCTTGACCCCCATTCGCCGCTGTTCAGGAGTGTCCACGAGGAACAGACCACCGAAGGACCAGAACGCCTGGCCGCCGAGGTTGGCCGCGTTCTCCTGGTCGAGGAGTGCGACTTTCTTACCGCGGCTGGTCAGTTCGTGGGTGGCGACGAGGCCGGCCAGCCCCGCGCCTACGACGATGGCGTCCGCATTCATCTGTGCCCCGTTCCTCGCAACGTCTCCGCCGTAACGGTACCGGCGTCGCCGCCAGGCTCAGCCCGTTAGAGCCGATCCTTCACCGCCGCCGACAGCCGTGACCCGTCGGCTTTTCCGGCGGCGATCGCGGTGGCGGCCTTCATCACCAGACCCATCTGCTTCACCGAGGGCCGCTCGCCGATCTCCTCGGCGACCACAGCGATGGCGGTATCAACCACGTCGGCCACCTCGGCATCAGTCAGCGGAGTAGGCAGATACTCGTCGATGATCCGGGCCTCGGCGTGCTCCTCGGCCGCAAGTTCACCGCGCCCGTTCTGGGTGTAGATCTCGGCAGCCTCGCTGCGCTTTTTCGCTTCGCGGGCCAGGACCTTCAGCACGTCCTCGTCAGTCAGCTCCCGAGCCTGCTTGCCGGACACCTCCTCGGTCTGAATCGCGGCAAGCAGCATGCGCAGCGTCGCGGTGCGCAGTTTGTCCCGACTCTTCATCGCCTCAGTGAGGTCGGATCTAAGCCGTTCTTTCAGTTCAGCCATGTCGCCCTACGCTACGCGGGCGGCGAACGATGCCGACACCTAGACCCCGCCACGCAGGGCGGGGGCCAACGCGCTCAGCGGAATGTGCGGCTGCACCACCCCGCCAGTCATCGACCAGATGTAATTGGCCGGCGTGAAGTCGATCGGGCTGTCCCGCGCGACGGGATAGTCGGGCATATAGAGGATCAGCTCGTCCGGGGTGAGCGCCCAGGCCTTGTACCCACCGGAGTACACCTTGTCCGGAGTCCAGCGCTCCGGGACGAACGGATAGGTGTTGGGATCATGCGGAGGCGGCGCCTGGTCCAGAGCGGCCTGGATGAACGGCGCGCCGAGCGACGGAATCGCACCGGGATCCACGATGTCGGCCAGTTGCACCTGACGGCCTGACGCCGAATCGAAGGCGAAGGTGCGGTAGGCGCTCTGGATTGCCGCCCCCTCGAACCGGCCCGTGCTTTCGGAGTCATAGGTTTCGTGGAACACCACGGTGTGGATGTTGCCGTGGTGGAAGACCTCGAAATTCGCGTCCCCGCGGCTGTTTTGGTACATGTCCTTGCCGGCAGAGCGCCAGTTGTTCATCAACGTGGTGAGGTAGTCGGCGATCGCCCCGCCGATGGCGGGATTGTCGATCTCGGCCGGGATGGCGATGTTGACCTCACGAACGGCGTTGCGTTCGGAAGGGATTGTCGCGTGGCAGTACTGCCCGTTCCACTGGCCACCCATCTGGCCGCACAGCGATACGGCCGACGCACCGGCCATCGGCGCGGTGAGCACCGAAGCCGCCGCGGCCAGCACCACACCGGCGAGTCCGCTCATCCGCATTGGAATCCCCTTACCTATGGAAGCTCGACACCTATGGGAGCTCGACTTTGCTTGCCCGCCAACGGCCGTCGACCTTCTCCAGCGTCATCTTCATCCGGCTGCGGTCGATGCGGGGGTCGGGAAGTTTGGTGTTGGTCACCGCCTGGTCGACGAACAGCAGCACGACGGCCTTGTTCTTCGAGGCCTCCTGCACCGCCGAGTCGACCACCACGCCGTGGGCCGTCGCCTTGTTCTCGATCAGCAGCTGGCGCAGTTCGACGCTGGACTGGGAGTACATGTCCTTGAACTCGCCGGTCGCGCCGTCGAGGACGTCCTTGAAGTTCTCGTCGACCTTGTTGGAGTCGATGCTGGTGAGCACCTGTGCGTAGGACACCGCCGCCCGTTGGGCCTCCTGCGAGGCATTCTTGATCTGGTGCTGCTGCCAAACCTGCCAGCCGAGAGCGCCGGTGGCCGCCAGAAGCGCGGCACCGATCCCGGCAGCAGCCGGCACAACCCAGCGCCGGCCGGCCGGCTTCGGGGCGGGTGTGAAGATCAGCGATTCGTCGGTCTCGGCGATCGTCACCGTCTCCGGTTCATCGGCGGCAGAGGTCTCGACGGTCTCGATCGTCGTATCCAATGCGTCGCCAGCATCTTTGACCACGGTCGCGTCAGCCACGGTCTCGGCTCCTTCGTCAGTCATGACTGGCATTGTGCTGCATCTTCCTGAGTGCCATCACCGCGGCGGTTCCATCGGAAGGGTCGGGCCGCCGTACGGTGTCGGGATCGAGAACCGGCCTTCAGGTGAGGGATCAGTCTGCTTGCCCAGGTCTGCGCCCGCCGGCGGCCCGTAGGTGTCGTCGCCGCCCGGCCGCGGAGCGTTCTTGGCGCCGCGGATCAGCACCGCGGGGTCGTCGTCGCGGCAGTAGGTGTACATGAACGGTTCCGGGTAGTCGGCGCTGGCCGGTGGTTGCCTCGGAGTGCCGTAGTCGCAGGTGTATCGCGGATAGATGTCCATGTTCATCCAGAACCCGTCGTCGTGGATGATCGAGCTCAACGAATCGAACAGTGAGCCGCGGTAGGTCGGGAACAGGGCGTTGAGCGCCGGAACCCGCACGTACATGAGTTGGGTTGTGGTCACCAGATCGCCCAGCAGCTGCCCCATCGTGTCGGAGTTGTCACCGAAGAGCGTGTTGGTGGCATCGAAGGTCTTGGGGGCGACCTGCATCAGTTCCCTGAACCCACCGACCATCCGGTTCACCCCGCCGAAGGTCTTGTCGAAGTTCGCCGACGCGACCTTCATACCCTCCTGCTTATCTGCGACGAGTTGCAGGGTGGCCCTGCTGGTGTTGAGCAGGCTGGTGGTCTGCGGCATCACCCCGTCCAAGGTGGAGATCAGATAGGTGCCGCCGTCCATGATGTCGCGGACCTTCTCCGGACCTTCCTTGCTCATGCCGAGTTCTTTCTTGATGATCTCCATCTTCTGGGTGTCGATCTGCTTCAGCATGCCGTCGGCGTGGCCGAGAAGCTCACCGAGAGTCACCGGGACGTCGGTGGAGCCCCTCTTCAGCACGCTGCCGTCGGTCATGTACGGGCCTTCGCCGTTGCCGCCGTCGAAGTCGATGTACTGCTCGCCCGCCGCGGACAACCCGGCGACCCGGCCCTTGGTCGTCGTGGACAATTTCGTCGCTGAGTTCAGCCGGACCACGGCATTCACGCCGTCGGGGTCGATCGACAGCTTCGACACCTTGCCGATCGGCACACCGCGCAGCGTGACGTCCTGATTGACCAGCAGACCACCCGACGCCGGGAGTTCCACCGTGGCTAAGTAGGTGGAGCGGAACGGGTTCCAGCGCAGGGCACCCAGCGTCAGATATGCCACCCCGACGATCAGTGCGACCAGCAGCAACAGGGCCGACAGCCACGCCTTCTTGCGATGCAACGCCTTGACGGAACCGACGATGCCGTCGGCGATCGGCCCGATCACGGCGTCGGCCCTGTTGCAGGCGTGGCCTCGGCCGGTGCGGGGGCCGGTTGCGGGACGGGCCCGGGCGGCGGGCCGGCAGGTTGGAGGAACTCACCGGGCGCGGTGGGTCCGGGCGGCGGACCGTTGACTTGCCATTGACCGGGTTCGGTTGGGCTGGGGATGACCGGGACCTGCGGCACGTCCGGCCCGCGGCCGACGACGCGCTCCTGAAGGCGAAGCAGCGTGTACTTGAACGACCCGATGATCTGGTTGAAGGTCGACCATTTCGGTCCGTGGAAGCCAGAGTCCCCGGCGAAGCCGATGTCGGGAATGTGCCCGAGAATCAACCGGTCGACGCTGCCGGTAAGCGAAATCGAGTGGCCCGACGTTGCTTTGATGACCTGGGGCATGAGTCCGTTCAGCGCGGCCAGGCTGACGTTCGGGTCGTTGGCGACATCGTTGAAGGCACCGGCGAGGGTGTTCATGTCGGCGATGACGCTGCGGCCACTGGTGTCGGTGCCGGCGATGGAGGGGAACTTCTGGAGCATGTCGGTGGTGGCGCCGGCCTGGACGGTCAGGTCCGCGATCCGGGTCGTCTGCTGAGCCAACACATCGGTCGCTGGGGCGGCCGCGGTCATCAGATCGACGAGTACGTGGTTCTTCTCGTCGATCCGGCGGGACAGTCCCGACAGGGCGACGATGGAGTCGGAGATCTGGTCGGTGCGCCGGTCCATGGTGTTCAGCAGTTGGTTGGTGTGATCGATCAGCCGGCCGAAGTTTCGGCCGCCGTCCTCCCCGGCCGCCTTTCCGGCGCCGTTGATGAGGTCGGTGAGGTTCTGAATCGCGCCGCCGTTCACCAGCACGGCCGCACCGGTCAGCAGGTTCTCGACGGTGGCGGCTGCCGCGGTGTTCTCCAGCCCGATGGTGTCGCCGTCCTTGAGAATCGCACCGTTGGCCGGCGCGTTGGCCGGCGGCTTGACGGCGATGAAGACGTCGCCGAGCGGTGTGGCAGAACGCAATTCGACCGTGCTGCCCTTGGGCAACTGCACACCGTTGGCGATCCGCAGTTTGGCAACGGCGGTGTAGTCCTTGGCATCAAGGGATTCGAGCTGGCCCACGTCGGCGCCGGCCAGCCGGACCTTCGCCAGGGCGGGCACGTTGAGCGCGTTTTCGAAGATCGCGGTGAGGTAGTACCCACCCTCGCTCAACCCCGGGTGCGGCAGCGGCAGACTGGCCAGGCCGTTGGTGGCGCAGCCGGCCGTCGTCAGCGACACCGCGGCTACGAGCGTGACAGCGAACCTGCGTCGTGCGGTCATCATTTCTGCCCCATCGCTGCAAGGCCGTCGAGAATGTAGGAGACACCGAAGTCGGGGCCGAAATCCTGCAACGTTCCTGTGCTACAACCCAATTGGCGCAGGTGCATCAGATTGCACAGCTCTTTGATCGTCTGGCTGTCGAAGAGCACCTTGTCGGTGAGGATGTGCGCCCGGGCCGCACCGTTCTCACGGTCGATGATGTTGTAGAGGTTGTCCAACGTCATTGGTGCGACGTCGAGCAATTCGGCGAGTTCGCGCGAATGCGCGTTGGTCGTCGACACGATTCCACTGGTGTTGCTGACGACGCTGCTGATGGTCTCGCGATTCTTCTCCAGCAGGTCGCTGAGCTGAGCCAGCACCACGTTGAGCTGTTTGCCGGTGGTGCCGCTGCCCAAATCCTCGTCGGCCAGCACCTGGCTGAGAACACGGACGGTGGAACCGAATTCGCGCAGTGTGCCTTCGTTGGCGGCGGCACCGTCCATCAGCGAGCTGAGGTTGTCGACAACCTTGGTGAGCTGTTCCTTGGTCTGCGCACCCCCGTCGGCGCTCAGCTTGAGGGCCTTGGACAACTCGGACAGGGCGGACTTGATTCGCTCCCCGTTGCCGTCCGCCATGGCCGAGGCCGAGTCGATCAGCGTGCGCACTCCGCCGTTGCCCTTGCCGTCGCCCTGCAGCGACACGGCCAGGCGGTCCACCATGTCGAGGGTCTTGGTGAACTCCACGGGAGTCTTGGTCTTGGTCAACGGGATGGTGGTGTGGTCCTCCATAACCGGACCCTCGCCCCGGTACACGGGGGTCAATTCGACCGAACGCTCGGCCAGGATCGAGGTCTGCAGCGTCACGGCCATGGCGTCGGCCGGGATCTTGACGTTCTTGTCGATGGTGAACTCGACCTCGACGTAGCCGTTCTTCGGCGTCACCTTGGTGACGCTGCCGACCTTCATGCCGAGCACCTGCACGTTGTTGGTCGGGTACAGGCCCGCGCTGTTCTCGAATTGCGCGGTCATCGTGTAGGTGTTCTTGCGCGTCTGCAACAGCTTCCAGCCGTAGAAGCCGCCGACGCCGAGCGCCAACGCGGCGACGATGGCCAGGATGACGAACCCTCTGCCGCGCTTCACTTGCAGTCCTTGTAGTACTGGATCATCCCGAACTGTTTGGCGCGGCCGCTGATGGCACACATCCAGGAGTCCACCAGGAGTCCGTTCGGGAAGTTGGTTTCAAGGGCATTGCCGGTGCCGGTGGAGTTGGCGATGCCGCGCAGGGCAACCGGCGCGCTCTGCAGGAGGCTGGCCAGCATGTCGTCATGCTGCTTCAGCAGCCCCGAAAGGGTGTTCATGTTGCCCAGCAGCGCGTCGACCTGGGCTCGGTCGGTGACGATCGTGTCATCGAGCACGTTGATCAGCGAGTTGAGGGCCTGGATCATCTGGTGGAAAGCCGCACGGCGCGTGACGAATTCGCCGAACAACTGCTGGCCCTGATTGACCATCGCTCCGATACTGGTCTGCTGGCGGCGCAGGGTGGCGGTCACCAGATCCATGGTCTTGAGCATGCTGCCGAACTGGTCACGCCGATCGGCCATGACCTTCGACAGCCGCTTGAGGTTGTCCATCGACTTGGGGATCATCGGCGGCAGTCCCTGGATCTGCTTGCCGAGCACCTCGACGGCGCGTGCGAGCTGATCGGTGTTGACCTCGCCGAAGTTGATCGCCACATCCTGCAGCGCCTGCTGCAGGTCGTAGGGCACCTCGGTGTGATTGATGTCGATGGTGTTGTCGGCCAGCGGCCCACCGCCGCCGGGATGCAGCGCCAGATAGCGCGAACCCAGAATCGTCGTGACCATGATGACGGCGCGGGAATCCTTGCCGAGGTCGACGTTGTTCTGGATCCGCAAGTCGACGGTGACGTGGTCGCCGTTGAGGTGCATGCCGGTGACGGTGCCGACCGGGATGCCGGCGACGGTGACCGGGTTCTTCGGCAGCAGTGCGGCGGCCTGGATGAAGTCGGCGCTGACGCGCTTATAGCCCGGTCCGACTTTGGTCAAAATCACCAGACCCGCCAGCAGTACCGCGATGACGGCCAGAGCGACCAGACCGATGCCGGTCCGGTTTCGGTCCTCGAGAGTCGTCTTCCGTTGCTGGCCCCGGAACTTGCGCTCGAGTTGCGTTTGACCGGTCGTCGGGTCAATCGGACCACGCCCAATCTCAACCATTGGCCATGCTCCTGCACTTCGGAGTGTGTTGCGCCTGGTTCCCGGGCGAGGCGGCGTTGACGATGACCGGAGTCACGTCGTTGAGGCCGGGGAAGAAGCCCAGAAGGTTGAGGTCACACGTGTAGACGTTGATGTAGCCGCCGTCCTGGGTAGCCCTGGACAGGCCCTTGAGCATCTTGGGCAGGTTGGCGCCCATGAAGGCGAGTTGCGGCTCGACGGTGACCAGGTGCGCCGTGAAGCCGGGCTCGCGGGTGATCAGTGCCTGCAGCGCCGGGTTCACCTCGTTGGTGACCGCACCGAGTTGGGAGACCACCCGAGAGAGCGAACCCATCGAGGCGACCAGTTCCGGCCGGCGGGCGTTGAGGCTGGTCACCATCTTCTGGGCGTTGCTGATCGTCTTATCGATATTGCCGTTCTGATTGGCCAGCGTCCCGAACAGCCGATCCATGCCGCTGATCATGTCGCCCAGCAGTTCGTCGCGTCCGGCGATGGTTTCGGTGAGCTTGCCGGACTTGTCGACCAGGGTTGCCCATGCGGTGGTGTCTCCCGACAGCGCCTGGACGGCGGCTTGGGAAATCTGATCCGCGGCTTTGGGGTCGATGGTGGCGAACAGCGGCTCGTATCCGTTGAGCACGATCCCGACGTCGAACGAGGGGATGGTGCGGGAGACCGGGATGACACTGCCGCCCGGCAGCGGTGTCGAGTCCCCGGCCTTGCCCAGACGTAGGTCGAGATACCGCTGACCGACGATGTTCTGGTAGAGGATGGCTGCCTCGGTGTTGGCCATGATCTTCTGGTCGTTCTGCAGTGCGAAGTCGACCCGCGCTTTGTTATTGCCGGTCTCGCCCGCCAACTCGACCTTGGAAACCCGGCCCACTCGCACGCCGGCCATCCGGACGTCGTCACCGTCGCGCAAGCCGAACACGTCGGTGAACTCCGCGGCGTACTCGGTGGTGGCACCGGTCACCTGGCGCTGCAGCGTCGCGTAGACCAGCCAGGTCATCACCGAGGTGATCACCAGGAAGATAACCAGGCCGATCGCCTGCTTCCGAATTTTCATGATCTATTTTTCATGATCTACGAATCCTCACCCGGCGACACCGTCATTCCGCGAAGGACGGGTGCCATCAGCAACTGGGTGGCGGTCGTCGCCGGCTGACCGGTGATGTAGGACAGCTGGTTGCGTTCTTGTGCACTGCCGACCGGGCCGACGTTTCCACCAAAGGACGCCGGCGCCGCCTCGGCCGGGAGCGGACCCACCACGGGTGCCGGCGGCGGTGCCGGTACCGGCGCGGCCCCAGGTGGCAGAGGAGGGCCCGGAACACCCGGGTCACCGAGATGCGGTCCGGGATCGCCGGGCAAGAAGCCGGGCGGCCAGGGAGCGACGGGGGCGAGCGGAGACCTGTTCGGATCGGTCACCGGTCGGGGGTTTGTTCCGAAGGCGGGGTTGGCGGTGCCGGGGACCGGCGGAGCGGGGGTCATCGCGGGGCCGTTGGTGCCGAGGATGCCCGTCCCGATACCGGCGGACAGCGGTGGGTTCGGGTCAACCAGATTCGGTCCGTTGGGAAGGATGTACGGCGGCCCCACGGCGACCAGATTCCCGCTGGGCCCCACCACGGTTCCCGGTGGCGGCATCAGGTCCTTCGGCGGCTGGTAGTTCTCCGGCATCAGGACTTCGGGAAGATCCGGGCGCACCGCAATCAGAGGTGCGGTGAAACAGCTGGGGCCCTTCATCTGCCCGTACGCCGGGCAGTCGGCGCGGGTGTAGGAGTACGTCGGGGCCAGGGCCAGGTTGCCGCGCAGGTTGAAAATATCCAGCCCGGGGAGCCAGCCCTCATGAAACTTGTCCGAGAAGACCTTCATCTTCTGGAAGCCGGGCAGCCAGTTATTCGAGGTCTGGGCGAGCACCCCGAGCACCGGTGTCAGCTGCTTGCCGATCGTGATCATCTGATCGGTTTGGTTGGCGAACGCCGTGTGCGTCATGCCGAGGGTGGTGGCGCCACCGCTGAGCATGGTTTCGAGCTGCGCCCGTTGTTCTACGAGGACCTGCATCGGGACCACGGCCTGATGCAGGGCATCGAGCAATTCGGGCGCCGTCTGCTGCAGGCCCTGGGCGGCGGTGACCAGAGCGCTGAGCATCGAGGGGCTCGAGGAGTCGGTGGCGACGGTCGCGTTGAGCTGATTGACCAGGTTGTCGAGTTGAGCGCCGGTCTTGAGCAACTGAGGGCGACGGTCGTGGGTGGCGGCGTTGACGGCGGCCAGGACCCCGAGTGTGGTGTCGTTGCGATCCCGGCCGGTGGCGTAGAGGATGTCGCGCAGCTTGCTGATAGTGGTCTGGAACAACACCGTGGGCAGGTTCTTGTCCTCTTGGATGTGGTCGCCGGACTTGATGGACGGCGCTTCCCCGTTGTCGACGAGTTCGACAGCCGACACCGCGAACACGTTGCTGGGCACCACCCGTGCGGTGACGGTCCGGGGGATGTCCGGGGCGTATTCGCCCTGCAGGTCGATGTCCACGAAGTTCGGCTTGCCGAAGGCGGCGGGCGTCACACTGTCGGTCGTACCGACCAACAGACCGTGGTAGCGAACGTCGGATCGGTTGGGCAGGCCGTCACCGACGTTGGTGAGATTGGCGGTGATGCGCGTGTAGTTCTCCAGACGGCCGGTGGACTTGGCCACCAGCAGCGCCACGATGATGGTCGAGACGACGATCATGCCGATACCCATGACCATCAGGCGCTTAGCGCTCGGGCCTCGGCCGCTGATGTCAAAGATCTTGGCCATCAGCCGCCGAACCTTGCGCCGGAGTCAAGGCTGAACATCGCCATGGTCAGCAGCATGTTGACGATCACGACCACGACAATCGCGGCACGCATTGCATGGCCGGCGGCCACGCCAACGCCTTCCGGTCCGCCGCTGGCGTAGTAGCCGTAGTAACACTGCAACACCGCAGCGATGGCGACGAAGATGACGCACTTGATCACGGAGAAGAAGATCTCCCTGCCACTGAGCATCAGGCCGAAGTAGTGCATGTAGCCGCCCATCGAGCCGCCGCTGATGAGCGAGACGATGATCTGGGTGCTCAGGAAGCTGACACCCAGGCAGAGGATATAGAGCGGAATGATGGCGACGACCGAGGCCATCAGGCGAGTGGTCACCATGTACGGGATCGAAGGGATAGCCATCACCTCGATGGCGTCGATCTCCTCGGAGATCCGCATGGCGCCCAACTGAGCGGTGAATCGGCAGCCGCTCTGGGTGGAGAAGGCCAACGCGCAGGCGATGGGCGCTAGTTCCCGGGTGTTCACCAGCGACGAGATGATGCCGACGGCCGGTCCGAGGCCGAGCAACTGCAGGAAGTTGTAGCCCTCGATACCGACCATCACACCGACCACCATGCCCAGCACCAGCGCGACACCAGCGGTGCCGCCACCGACGACCAGCGATCCGTTGCCCCACGCGACGTCGGATAGCAGCCGGGTGAACTCCTGGCGGTAGCTCTTCAGGACGACCGGGACACCCGCGACGGCGCGACCGGCGAAGTCGAGCACGTGCCCGAGTTGCATGATCGGGCCGGTGACCTTGGACCCCAGCCGTTGCAGCGGCTGAAGGATCGGCGGAATCGCCTTCGCAACGGTCATCGCTTACAGCCCCGTCTTCGGGAAGAGGATCAGGTACATCTGGCTGATCGCGACGTTGGAGATCATCAGCAGCAGGATGGACTCCACAACAGAGGAGTTGACGGCGTTGGCCACGCCGATCGAGCCGCCGCTGGTGCTCAGGCCCTTCTGGCATGCGACGACTCCGACGATCGCCCCGTAGACCACCGCTTTGACCATCGCCAGTTGCATGTCCGAGGTCGTGGTGAACGAGGCGAAGGTCGCCACGAAGCTGCCCGGGGCACCATGCTGGAAGTAGACGTTGAACAGGTAGCTGGCCAGGAAGCCGGTGAAGCACACCAGTCCGGTCAGCGCCATGGAGATCATGATGGCGGCGACGAACCGGGGCACGACGAGGCGCTGGACTATTGAGATGCCCAGAACCTCGAGGGCGTCGATTTCATCGCGAATCTTGCGGGAGCCCAGGTCGGCGGTGATCGCCGAGCCGACGGCCGCCGCCATGATGATCGCCGCGACCAATGACGCCGCCTGCCGGATAACCGCCAGGCCACTGGCCGCGCCCGCCATTGAGGTGGCACCGACCTGCCCAGCCAGCAGAGCGAACTGAACCGAGAGCGTCACGCCGATCGGCAACGCCACCATTATGGTGGGCGCCACCGAGGTTCCGGCCATGAACGCGGCCTGGCGGATGAACTCTTTCCACTGGAACTTGCCGGTGAACAGATCGATGAACAGCGTCTGGATGGTGCGCACGGCCAGGATGGCCTGGTTGCCACCGGTGGCGATCGCGGCTGAGGGATGGCGCTTGACGTATCCGGCGACCCAGTCGTCGATCTCCCTGACGCCGTCGCTCTTGCGGCGTCCGGTTTCCGATGTCGTCATCCGTGAGTCGTCCCCTGATCGCAGCGGGTGAGCGTTAAGGCCAGACCGTCATTGCCGGCCCGGGCCGGAACGTGCGGATCGCGCAGCGATTCCCGCGACACACCTATGTGTGGTTTCACGACGCCAAACCCCCCCTCCGCTTGTGATCCAGGGCACAGAGTCCTGCACACCCTAGGGCGGGGTCAAGGTGCCTGCAACCGCTTTCGACGTTTTGCCAGAAACGGAGAAAACGTTGTTTGGTAAGCGAATAGACGGCTCGGCGATGTCGCGGGACGGGCTGCGATCACCGGCTGTGAGGTGGCGTAGAGTCCAAAGTTTGGCCCCGCCGGATGCGGCGTTAGCTCAGGCGCTGATCCAGTTGCCGTGAAATCCATACGGCACCCGGCGCGGCAGCTGGATGCGGGCAACGGGTTCGCCGCCGAAGTCGGCGGCATCGAGGATCACCAGGTCGCTGCTGTTGCGCGCCGGGTCATAGACGTAGGCGAGATACCAGCCGTTGTTCTCGTCGGCCGGACCGTCGGGCGAGGGGACGAACACCGCCTCGCCGGGTCCGCCGGGTTCGCCGTCGCCGCCGAAGCGGTGTTCCTGCGCCGCCCCGGTGTTCAGGTCGTAGCGCACCAGGCTGGCGTCGCCGACGGACACGGCGTAGCGCGCGTGCCGGCCTGCCAACCGGTCGTCGATGCGGGGGAACTCCACCGCACGGTCGTCGAGTTGGCGTTCGGTGACCGTCCCGGTTTCGAGGTTGATGACCCATTCCCACAGCACGGCGCTGGCCCCGAAGCCGCCGTCGTTGCGCCACAGTTCGGGGTACCGAACCGCTTGCAACACAATGGCTTTGCCGTCCGGGCGGTCATAGGCATTGGCGACGTGGAACACATAGCACGGGTCGATGTCGAACCAGCGGATCTCGCCGAACGGGTCGTCGCGGCGCAGCACGCCGAACCGGGCGCCGTAGTTGTCGTCCCACCGGAACGGCATGTCGCCGCGGCCGTTGATGGCGATGTCGATGTCGAAGACGATCGGCAGGTCCATGAAGATCACGTGCCCAGCCGACATGGCGAAATCGTGCATCATCGTCAGCGCGGGCACTTCCACCGGCCGGTTGACGGTCAGATTCCCGTCGGCGTCGGCCCGGTGATAGCTCACGTGCGGCTGAAAAAGGTTGCCGTAGCCGAAGAAATGCAACTCCCCGGTCCTCGGGCAGATCTTCGGGTGTGCGGTCATCGCGTCGTTGAGTTTGCCGTCGAAGTCGTAGCAGCCGACGGTCTCGAGGTCGTTGGTGATCTCGTAGGGCAGCGACGATTCCACGAGCGCCAGGGTCCTGCCGGCGTGGTTGACGACGTGGGTGTTGGCCACCGACGAGCGAAGGTTGCGGGTGCCGTCGGGGTTGTAGACCGGGAAGGAGTTCTCGAAACTCTCCGTGCGCACCCACCGATTGCGGTACCACTTCGCGGCGCCGCCCTCGATACGGACGCCGTGGATCATGCCGTCGCCGACGAACCAGTGCCCGGTGGGCGTGCGCGGGTTGGAGCCGTTGCGCAGGTACCACCCGTCGAGGCCGGGCGGGATGGCGCCCTGCACCGGCAGGTCGTACTCGGTGAGTTCGTCGGCCACCGGCGCGTAGTTGCCCCGCATGTGGAACGGGCTCGCGTCGGGCAGGTTGGCCGGCTCGGCCGCAATATCGGTCATAGGAACCACTGTGGCAGACCGGCCCGTCGGCAGCTACACCTCCACCCAATCCAGGGTGCGCTGGACGGCCTTGCGCCATCCGGCGTAGCCCTCCTCGCGCTGCTGCTCGGTCCAGGTGGGTGTCCACCGGCGGTCCTCGTGCCAGTTGGCGCGCAGATCCTCCGGGTCCGACCAGTACCCGACCGCCAGTCCGGCGCCGTAGGCCGCGCCCAGCGCCGTCGTCTCCGGAACCTTCGGGCGCGACACGTCGACCCCGAGCACGTCCGCCTGGATCTGCATGCACAGCTCATTGAGGGTGACACCGCCGTCCACCTTGAGCACCTCGAGAGGCACCCCGGAGTCGGCGGCCATGGCGTCGACGACATCGCGGCTCTGGTAGCAGATGGCCTCCAGGGTCGCCCGCGCGATGTGGGCGTTGGAGTTGAACCGCGACAGACCGACGATCGCCCCGCGGGCATCAGATCGCCAGTAGGGCGCGAACAGCCCGGAGAACGCCGGCACGAAGTACACCCCGCCGTTGTCGTCGACCTGCCTGGCCAGCGTCTCGCTGTCCGAGGCGCCGTTGATGATGCCGAGTTGGTCGCGCAGCCACTGCACCGCCGACCCGGTCACCGCGATCGAACCCTCAAGGGCGTAAACGGGTTTGGCATCCCCGAACTGGTAACACACCGTGGTCAGCAGTCCGTTCTTGCTACGGACGATCTTCTCGCCGGTGTTGAGCAGCAGGAAGTTTCCGGTGCCGTAGGTGTTCTTGGCCTCGCCCGGTTTCAGGCACACCTGGCCGACCATCGCGGCCTGCTGGTCGCCCAGGATGGCGGTCACCGGCACCTCGCCGTCGGTGGGACCATCGGGGTGCGTCAGACCGTAGGGCTCCGGTGAGGATGACGGCCGGATCGACGGCAGCATGGCGCGTGGAATCCCGAAGAAGGACAACAGTTCTTCGTCCCAGTCCAGGGTCTCGAGGTTCATCAGCATGGTGCGGCTGGCGTTGGTGACGTCGGTGACGTGCACGCCCCCCTGAGCGCCGCCGGTGAGGTTCCACAGCACCCAGGTGTCGGGCGTGCCGAACAGAGCCTCGCCGCGTTCGGCATCGGCACGCAATCCGTCGACGTTCTCCAGCAGCCACTGCAACTTGCCGCCGGAGAAATAGGTGGCCGGCGGCAGACCGGCTTTACGGCGGATGACATCACCGCGACCGTCGCGGTCCAGGGCGGCGGCGATGTGGTCGGTTCGGGTGTCCTGCCAGACGATCGCGTTGTAGTAGGGCCTGCCGGTCTTGCGGTGCCAGACCAGGGTGGTTTCCCGTTGGTTGGTGATCCCCAAGGCGGCCAGATCGGTGGCCGAGAGCCTGGTGTTGTTCAGCGCCGACATCACCACGCTCTGGGTGCGTTCCCAGATCTCCACCGGGTTGTGCTCCACCCAGCCGGCCTGCGGCAGGATCTGCTGGTGCTCGAGTTGGTGGCGGCCGACTTCGATGCCGTTGTGGTCGAAGATCATGCAGCGCGTGCTGGTGGTGCCCTGGTCAATGGAAGCGACGAAGTCGGCCACGGTGCTCCTTGGTATCGGCGCGTGTCAGGGGAGTTGAAACTGTGCTGGGAGTCTGCCACCGTCCATGCTGGTGTACATGGGCTCTGCGAATTCTCCTTCCGATGTCTCCGACCTGACCGGTATGCCCCGCGGTGGTCCTGACGCCTCATGCCTGGACCGGATGCTGCAGACCGAGCGCCAGGAGTACCTCGACCGCGACGACGTCGACATTGCGGTCAAGGCCGGCGTGATCGCGACGCTGAACCGGGTGGGATCCCTCTTCGGGGACCACGACCGCAATGCCCGCCTGGTTCTCGACGAGGTGGCCGCGGTGGCCGATCCGACGATCCTCGAACTCGGTGCCGGGCACGGCGAGCTGTCCCGCCGACTACTCCAAGAGCACCCCACCGCCCAGATCACGGTGTCGGACATCAACGGCGACTCGGTTGCCTCGATGGCCGCATCGGATCTGGGCGGCAATCCGCGCGCCGTGGTGCGAGCCGTCGATGCGACGGCGATCGACGCCCCCGACGGTGCTTTCGACCTGGCGGTGTTCGCGCTGTCGTTTCACCACCTGCCACCCCCGCTGGCCGCCCGGGTGCTCGCCGAGGCCACCCGGGTGGCGGCCCGATTCATCATCATCGACCTGGCCCGGCCGCCCGCGCCGCTGCACCTGATCCGGCTGGCCACCATGGCGCCGCTGGCGCCGATCTGGCCCTTCGCCCACGACGGCCTGATCAGTTCGCTTCGCACCTACAGTCCCTCGGCGTTCCGGGAGCTCGCACGACATGCCGGCGTGGAGGTGGACGTGCGGCCCGCCGGGTTCGGCCAGCAGGTGGTGGTGGCCCGACGAGCCGGGTGATTCGCTTGCGCCGATGACCTCGAGCAGGTTGCATCGTCAACGTGGGTGAAGAGGTCAAGCACGCCAGCTTCAGCCGCGCGCACCGCGCGCAGTACCGGCAGAAGGTGCAACTGTGCCTCGACGTTTTCGAGACGATGCTCGCGGAATCCAGCTTCGAGTCCGACCACCCGCTGACCGGCATGGAGATCGAGTGCAACCTCGTCGATGCCGACTACCAGCCGGCGATGTCCAACCAGGAGGTGCTCGCGGCCATCGCCGATCCGGCGTATCAGACCGAATTAGGCGCCTACAACATCGAATTCAACGTTCCGCCGCGCCCGCTGCCCGGACGCACTGCCCTTGAGTTGGAGAACGAGGTGCGGGTCAGTCTCAATGCGGCCGAGATCAAGGCCAACACCGACGGCGCGCACATCGTGATGATCGGCATCCTGCCCACACTGATGCCCGAGCATCTGACGGGCAGTTGGATGAGCCCGTCGATGCGCTACCAGGCGCTCAACGACTCGATCTTCACCGCGCGCGGGGAAGACATCCTCATCGATATCGCCGGGGCTGAGCGGCTGACCGTGCACGCGGAATCCATTGCGCCGGAATCGGCTTGCACCAGCATGCAGCTGCACCTGCAGGTCTCCCCCGCCGACTTCGCCAACAACTGGAACGCCGCCCAGGTGATCGCCGCGCCACAGTTGGCGATGGGCGCGAACTCGCCGTACTTCTTCGGTCACCACCTCTGGGCGGAGACCCGCATCGAGTTGTTCGCCCAGGCCACCGACACCCGGCCCGATGAGTTGAAGTCCCAAGGGGTGCGACCGCGGGTGTGGTTCGGGGAGCGCTGGATCACCTCGATCTTCGACCTGTTCGAGGAGAACGTCCGCTACTTCCCGACGCTGCTGCCGGACAGCTCGGAGGAGGATCCCGCCGCCGAACTCGCCGCCGGCCGCACCCCGCTGCTGCCGGAACTGCGGCTGCACAACGGAACGGTGTACCGGTGGAACCGTCCGGTGTACGACGTCGTCGGCGGCCGCCCGCATGTCCGAGTCGAGAACCGGGTACTGCCCGCGGGACCGACCGTCGTCGACATGATGGCGAACGCGGCGTTCTACTACGGGCTGCTGCGCACCATCTCCGAAGAGGACCGGCCGCTGTGGACGAAGATGAGTTTCGCTGCGGCTCATGACAATTTCATTGCCGCAGCCCGCAACGGCATGAGCGCGCGGTTGTACTGGCCGGGCCTGGGAGAGGTGACTCCCGACGAGTTGGTCCTGCGCCACCTGCTGCCGATGGCCGACGAGGGTCTGCGGCGCTGGAAGGTGGCCGCCGACGTGCGCGACCGCTACCTCGGCGTCATCGAGGGACGCGCCAAGACCGGCCGCAACGGTTCGGTGTGGCAGGTCGCCACGGTCGAGCGGCTCCAGCTGCGCGGCCTGGACCGGTCCAAGGCCCTGGCCGAGATGCTGCGGCAGTACTGCGAGCTGATGCACAGCAACGAGCCGGTGCACACCTGGGAGTAGCCCGCGGCATCGGAGTACGTTGGGGCACATGGACTCCGACGTGATGGACTGGGACGACGCCTATCGGCGAGTGGGGACGTTCACCGGTCCGCCGCCCTGGAACATCGGCGAACCGCAGCCCGAATTGGCCGCCCTGATGGGTGCCGCGCAGGGAGAGGTGCTCGACGCCGGCTGCGGCCATGCCGAACTCGGTTTGGCTCTGGCCACGCGCGGGCACACGGCGGTGGGCATCGACCTCTCGCCCACGGCGGTGGCCGCGGCGACCGAGGCCGCCGCCGAACGCGGACTGGATAACGCGACGTTCGTATGCGCCGACATCACGTCCTTCACCGGTTATGACGGCCGGTTCGGCACGATCTTCGACAGCACGCTGTTCCATTCACTGCCGGTGGAGGGGCGCGACGGCAACCTGCGCTCCATCCATCGCGCGGCTGCGCCCGGGGCGCGCTACTACGTGCTGGTGTTCGCCCATGGCGCGTTCCCGCCCGATATGGAGGGCAAACCGCACGAAGTCACCGCCGACGAATTACGGGCTGCGGTGTCGGGGCACTTCGCCGTCGACGAGATCCGGCCGGCGTGGATTCACGTCAACACACCCGATGGGATGCCGGTGCCGCCGGATGCGCCCCGCGACGAGAAAGGCCGGCCGAAGATGCCCGCCTATCTGCTGAGCGCGCACAAGGCCTGACGTCTGGCTCAGAGCACCTTGGTGAGCAGGGTGGCCTCGACGTTGCCCCGGGTGGCCTTGGAGTACGGGCACACCTGGTTGGCCTTCTTCATCAAGTCCTCGGCCTGCGCCTGCTCCAGTCCCGGCAGATAGCCGATGACCTCGGTGGTCAGCCCATAGCCGGTGTCGTCCTTGCCGATGCCGACCCGGACGGTGATGCCGGTTGCGTCGTCGAGTTGAACTCCGCTGCCCTTGGCGACCAGGCGAAGTGCGCCCAGGAAGCAGGCGGCGTAGCCGGCGGAGAACAGCAGTTCGGGGTTGACTCCGTCGCCGCTGCCGCCCATCTCCTTCGGCGGGCGGGTGTCGAGGTCCAGCTTGCCGTCCGAGGACTTGACGTGGCCGTCGCGGCCACCGCCGGTGGCGGTTGATTCTGCGGTGTAGATGGCGTCGATGCTCATGTCATCGATCATGCCAGTGTTCGGGGTCGGCGGGCACGATCGTTCGAGCTAGTGGTTTTGGGGCTGCGGTCGTCGATTCACCCGCCGTCTCGGCCTGCACAGGCTATGAATCAGGGGTGAGCAATGTGAACCTGACCAAGCAGGAAACCTCGATGATCGACGAGACCCGGCCCACCGCCCTGGCGCACCTCGATGAGGAATCGCTGAAGGACCTGCAGGGCCGGCTGCGCAAGGCGCGCGACAAACACTTCAGCCTGCTGCGCCGACAGGGAGCGGCCAGGGTGGTGGCCGAAGGCGCCCGCGGCGCCGCCGAGCCCGCCAACGAACGAAGCAGCGAAAAGGTGGATATCTTCGATGAGGCGTTGGCGCGGGTGGGTCAGCACCTGGACGCCCTGCAGGGCGAGTAGAGCCCGCGGTCAGTTTTAGAGCTGGGCGGCCAGCAACTCGGCAATCTGAATGGTGTTGAGCGCAGCACCTTTTCGCAAGTTGTCCCCGGAGATGAACAGCGCCAGCCCGCGGCCGTCCGGCACGCCGGGATCCTGACGGATCCTGCCGACCAGGGAGTCGTCGCTTCCGGCCGCGGCCAGCGGTGTCGGCACATCGACCAGTGTCACACCGGGTGCGGCAGCGAGCAGCTCACGCGCGCGGTCGGGGGAAATCGGCTCGGAGAACTCCACATTGATCGACAGCGAGTGCCCGGTGAAGACGGGAACCCGAACGCAGGTGCCGCTGACCGCGAGGTCCGGGATTCCGAGGATTTTTCGGGTTTCGTTGCGCAGCTTCTGATCCTCGTCGGTCTCCCCGGAGCCGTCGTCGACCAATGAGCCGGCCAGCGGGATGACGTTGAACGCGATCGGCGCCACGTACTTGCCCGGCGCCGGGAAATCCACCGAACCGCCGTCGTGCACCAGGTGCTCGACATGGGAGATGACGGCGCGGGCCTGGGTGGCGAGTTCCTCCACACCGGTGATGCCGCTGCCGGAGACTGCCTGGTAAGTCGAGGCGATCATCCGGATCAGGCCGGCCGCGTCGTGCAGCGGCTTGAGCACCGGCATGGCCACCATCGTCGTGCAGTTCGGGTTGGCGATGATGCCCTTGGACAACGTCTTTGCGCGCACGTCGCGGTCGAAGTTGACCTCGCTGACCACCAGCGGAACGTCCGGGTCCTTGCGCCAGGCCGAGGAGTTGTCGATCACGGTGACCCCGGCGGCGGCGAACCGCGGAGCCTGCACCCGCGACATCGTCGCACCGGCGGAGAACAGCGCGATGTCCAGACCGGCGGGGTCGGCCGTCTCGGCGTCCTCGACCTCGATCTCCTGCCCACGGAACGACAGCTTGCGGCCCTGCGAGCGGGCGGAGGCGAAGAACCGCACGCTGGTCGCGGGAAAATTGCGCTCCTCCAACAGCTTTCGCATGACGACACCGACCTGGCCGGTTGCGCCGACGACTCCGATGCTGACCATCTAACGGCCCGACCCGGCGTACACCACGGCCTCCTCGTCACCGCCGAGGCCGAATGCCTCATGCAGTGCGGAAACGGCCTTGTCGAGCTCAGAGTCCTTGATCAGCACAGAGATTCGGATCTCGGAGGTGGAGATCAGGTCGATGTTGATGCCGACCTGCGCCAGCGCCTCGCAGAACGTGGCGGTGACGCCGGGATGGCTGCGCATACCGGCGCCCACCAACGACACCTTGCCGATGCGGTCGTCGTAGAGCACGTTGGTGAATCCGATCTCGCCCTGCAACGAGGTCAGCTTCTGCACGGCGATCGGCGCGGAGTCCCGGGAGCAGGTGAAGGTGATGTCGGTCTTGCCGTCCTCCACCTTGGAGATGTTCTGCAGCACCATGTCGATGTT
>JBAXUD010000499.1:0-2722 GCA_037129875.1 Mycobacteriaceae bacterium | reverse complement strand
TGTTGCGCATGCGTTAATCCCGATTCCAGGGCGCGGTGCTCGGCATGCGGGAACAAGGCAGTGCGCTGTGGGGCGTCGGGGTACCGGCGCGGTTCTTCGGCGCGCCTCGGCGGCCGGTCGTTGGCGATCAGCACGGCTATCCAGGGCAGGGGGATCGAAGCGGCCAGAATCGCCAGGGAGAGAAGGCCGTTGTGCCAGAGGCCGTAGGCGATGGCTGCCGCCAGAAAGGCGGGGATCCGCCAGAACATGATCTTGAGATATTTGCGGACCCGGGCTCGGTGCTGTTCCTCGTAGGAGTACTCCGCGCGAGTGATCAGAATGGGTCGGCCTTCGTCGTCGAAACCCAACTCGCGGTCCATGCCCATACTGTTCCACACTGGGGGTTGCTCGAACGAGGGACTATTTCTTACAGCTGTCTTACCGCCGCGGGCGGCGATCGGGGCAGAATGGTCGCCATGCAGACCGATACGATCGAACGCACCGAGAGCGACGAACGCGTCGACGACGGGTCCGACAGCGACAGACCCAAGCACTTTCATTACGTCAAAAAAGAGAGGATCGCCGAGAGCGCCGTCATGGGTACCCATGTCGTCGCGCTGTGTGGCGAGGTGTTCCCGGTGACCCGCGCGGCCAAGCCGGGCTCGCCGGTCTGCCCGGATTGCAAGCGTATTTTCGAGACGCTCAAGAGGAGCTGACCGCCGGCTGCTGCGAAGGCCGGATGTCCTGGGTCGCCGTGGCGGTCTCGCCGTCTTCGCCGGCCTGCAACGCGGGCTGCCGACGCCACCGTGCGCGCCACCGGTGCCAATGCGGTTCGGGGGCCGGCCATTCCTCTTGGATGGCCGCATTGAGCTCGGCCCCGATCATGATGGCGAAGCCGAGGAAGAAGGCGAAGAGCAGGAACGCGATCGGCGTGGCCAGTGCGCCGTAGGTGTAGCCGGTGCGGGTGATGTATTGCAGGTAGACCCGCAATCCGCCGGTGGCCACGACGAAGACGGCCGTCGCCAGAACGGCGCCCCATACCAGCCTATGGGTGGGCAACGGATCGGGTAGCGATGCGCGGTAGAGGACCGTCACCGCCAGCACCAGGCCCAGGATGAGCATGGGGTAATAGCCGAACTGCAACTCATCGTCCCAGCTCGCGGGAATGTGCGCACCGATAGTGCGCGGCCCCAGCGCGATCAGCGGCGCGGCGGCGATCACGCAGAGCAGCATCACCACGTACAGCCCGAGGGCGAAGAACCGCTGCCGCACCGGATGCCGCAACGCAGTCTGATCGTGGGCCTCTACCACGGAGTCGACGAACGCCGAGATCGCCGAGGACCCGGCCCACAGGCTGATGACGAAGCCCAACGACACCACCTCGCCGCGAGCGCCGGAGGCGATGTCGCGGACAGTCGGCTCGATGATCTCGCCGACGATGTTCTTGGAGAAGAAACTGTTCGACGTGCTGATCAACTGGCGCTGGATGGTGGGCATGGTGTCCGGTCCGAACATCGGCGCCACGTAGGCGAGGCTGCCCAGCAACCCGAGCAGCAGCGGTGGTAGCGACAGCACCGACCAGAACCCGGCCTGAGCCGACTCAGAGAAAATCGAGTCGTCCCAGCTTTTGGACAGGGTTCGCTTGAGAAGGCGCCAGATGTGGTGGCGCGAGGGTGTGGGCTGCGAACGGTCGGTCATGTACTTCTGGGAAGTCCCCTCACGCCGCGCATCCGTCCGGCCCGCTGAGTTAGGCGTCGGCCTGATTGGCTTCGATTACTGCTGCGAGTTCAATCAGTTTGGCCTGGTGTTCGTTGGCGTGGTGCTGGCAGAACAACAACTCAGCACCCGAGGGCAGCTTCGCCCGCACGCGGGCGGCAGCCCCGCAACGGTCGCAGCGGTCAGCCCGGATCAGTTCGGGACTGGTCAGCGTTGCGTTCATGGGCTCCTCCAAAGGTGCTCAATGCCCCGACGCCAACTGCCGGGTATCTCTACTGTCTCAGACGCTCGGGCCCGCTGCCTTGTTCCCGCTCGATAATGATGTGTCGTGTCTCACGTTCGATGAATACGAGCGTGCTCGGGCAGGCTGGGGTGTATGTCTGCGGACCATTCCGAAGCCGAACTTCTGATCCACCTCTGCGGCGCCGGGGAATGGGATGACGCACAGCCGGTGGGCGAGGTCCGGCCGGAGTCGCTGGCATTCGCGGGCTTTGTCCACCTGTCGGCGCCTTGGCAGGTACATCTTCCCGCGAACCGCCTGTTCCTCGGCCGTGCCGATCTCAAAGCGCTCTACGTCGACCCCGCCGCATTGCACGCGCCGCTGCGTTGGGAACCGGGCGTGCCCGGCGATCCGGAGTCGATGCTCTTTCCGCATCTTTACGGTCCTCTGCCGCTCTCCGCCGTGGTGGCAGTCCGGCCCTACCGTCCGGGACCGGATGGCCGGTTTCCCGCACTTATCCACAGACCCTCCTGGTAGGGCGCCGCAGCGTCGTCGCGGCAGGACCGGCAACTGTTAGCTTTCCCCCGTGGGCGTTGCCGCGGCAGCGTCGCACACCCGGCCGGAACGTCCAATGATTCTGTCCCCCTTGAGATCCGGGGAAGTTCCGAGCCGGTGACCGGATGCTGCGCGTCCCATGCGGAAGCCCCCCATTCCGCGATTGCCGCGCAGCATCCGGTCACCCCTGCATAGGCTCACCCGCGTGGGTAAGCCGCCGAAACTCAAAGTGCTCGATGTCGCCGACGTGCC
>JBAXUD010000498.1:0-2736 GCA_037129875.1 Mycobacteriaceae bacterium | reverse complement strand
GTACTGGACTACTCCGAGCACGCGATGTCGGCCGGCGAGGAGGCCGCCGCCGCCGCCTACGTGGAAGCCGCGGTGAACGGTGCCACCGTGTGGGGCGTGGGAATCGCCACGTCGATCACCACGGCATCGCTTCGCGCGGTGGTCTCGGCAGTCAACCGGGCGGCCAAGCTGCGCTGACCCGGCCGGGGGTCAGTCGGCCAGCTCCGTTGCGATGTCGACCTCCGACGTCAGCGTGCGGTGCACCGGGCATTTGTCGGCGATCTCCAGCAGCCGGTCCACTGCGGCGTCGTCGAGATCTCCCTCCAGAGTGATCCGGCGTTCGATGCGGTCGATCTGTCGCTGGTTGGTTTCGCAGGATTCGCAGTCGGATGCATGAATCCGGGAGTGCCGCAACAACACCGAGACGCGCTCCAGCGGCAGACCCTTGCGTTCGGCGTAGAGACGCAACGTCATGGCGGTGCAGGCGCCGAGCGCGGCCAGCAGCAAGTCGTACGGTGACGGCCCGGTGTCGAGACCGCCGACGGACACCGGTTCGTCAGCCAGCAGGCGGTGCGCCCCCGCGGTGACGCTCTGCTGGAACCGCCCGATGCCGGTTTCAGCGACCAACACCTCCCCCGGCTTGCCGTCCTGAGCCGGGCCGTCCGTCGGCGCTGCGATGTAGCGCTGCGACCACGCCGCGATCACCTCTGCGGCGTAGCGGGCGTCGCGGCGTCGGGACAGCAGATGGTCGGCGTCGTCGAGGGAGACGAAGCTCTTGGGATGCCGCGCGGCGGCGAAGATGCTGCCCGCGTCGTCGATCGAGACGACTTGGTCGGTCGGTGCGTGCAGAATCAGCAGCGGCATGCGCATGGTCGCAACATCCTCGAGCAGGCGCTGCTCGGCGATGTCGTCGAGGAAGTCGCGGCGGATCCGGAATGCCCGCCCGCCCAGTTCCACCTCGCCTTCGCCGCGGGAACGGATCACCTCGATCCGATCGGCGAAAAGGTTGGTCACGTGAGCGGGGTCAGAAGGGGCGCCGATGGTCGCGACGGCCCGCGCCTCTGGGATACGGGAGGCTGCGGCCAGCACCGCCGCACCGCCGAGACTGTGCCCGATCAGCAGAGCCGGTGCGCGGTGCGTGGAACGGAGGTGGTCGGCGGCGGCGATGAGATCGCCGACGTTGGAGGAGAAGTCGGTGTTGGCGAACTCACCCTCGCTGGATCCCAGACCGGTGAAATCGAAACGCACAACGGAGATTCCGCGAGCCGCCAGCGACTCCGCGATCCACCGGGCCGCCCGGCTGTCCTTGCTGCAGGTGAAACAATGGGCGAACAGCGCATAGTCGCGGGGTTCTCCGGACGGCTGCTGCAGCACCGCGGTGAGCAGGTGGCCCTCGGCGCCTGCGAAGTCGAATCGCTCGGTTCTCATGGTCGCTGCTGCGGACTAGAAGAGGGCAAACTGCTGACCCCGGGAAACCGGCTGCACGAACTGGTCGATGCCGACCCCGCCGCTCACCGAGCCGACGCGGTGCATGAACTGTTCGTCGGACACCGTCGGCACGCCGAGTTCGCGGGCCTGAAATCCCCTGCCCTGCTCCGGACGTGGCTCATTGCAGATCACCAGTGAGGTATCGGGATCGACGGCGTCGGTATAGGCCAGTCCGGCGTGAATCATCCGCTCGACCAGCTCCTCGTGGGTGCGGGTGACCTCTGCGGACAACGCCACCCGCATGCCCTGAACCAACGGACCGCCGCGTTCATAGCGCCCCGGGTTCAGGTACGGGCACGGCATCCGCGAGGCCAGCATCTTCAGCGGCCGCAGTTCTTCGTGGGTGACCACGCCGTTCGGCCAGCGGCGGCGGCTCACCGGACGCACCGGCAGCCACACATCACGGTCGCGGGCCCGCTGCAATGCCGGAATGAGCACCCGCGACAACACCATTGCATCGTCGAACGCGTCATGCGCCTTGGTCTGCGGGATACCCCAGTGTCGCGCAAGGGTTTCCAGCCGTAGGTTGTCCAGGCCCAGGTCGAGCCGGCGGCTGAGTTCGACCGTGCACATGACGGTGTCCACCGGCAGCGCGGTCTGGGCCAACTCGGCTTCGGCGATGAGGAACGAGTAGTCGAAGGCGGCGTTGTGCGCCACCAGCGTGCGGCCGTGCATGAGTTCGGCGACGTCGGCGGCGATATCGGCGAAGCGGGGCTGGTCTTCGAGCATCTCGGCGGTCAGGCCGTGCACATGCGTGGGGCCCGGGTCGACTCCGGGGTTGAGCAGGCTCACGACCGAGTGCTCGACGTTGCCCTCCGGATCGAGCGCGAGTGCGGCGATGCTGAGCACCCGCGCCTGCCCAGGGCGGAAGCCCGAGGTCTCGACATCGACGACGACCCAGCCGTCGTCCGCCGCGGCGGCCGGTCGGCCCCAGGTATGGCTCATACAGGTCAGAATGGCACGCGCCCCCGACAGGGTCCTGCACATCCCCTCCGTGTCGGGCGCGGGCCTACCGGCTCGGAATACACTCACCTGCGATGACGCCCACGAAGCCGGCAATGACCCTGCGGGGACGGTCTGCGCTCGCGCTCGGATCCGCTGCGCGCTGGGCATCGCGGGTGTCAGGCCGCGGTGCGGGAGCGATGATCGGCGGCCTGGTGGCGATGACCCTGGATCGCAGCGTCCTGCACCAGCTCGGATCCGGGCGGCGCGCGGTAGTGGTGACCGGGACGAACGGCAAATCGACCACCACCCGGATGGTGGCCGCGG
>JBAXUD010000497.1:0-2740 GCA_037129875.1 Mycobacteriaceae bacterium | reverse complement strand
AGCCCGGACACGGCGCGGGACACGCCTCGAGGACACGCCGAAGGCGTCAGCGGGCGGCCCTAGACTGACGGGCCTATGGGTAGTTCTTTCGTGCATCTGCACAACCACACCGAGTACTCGATGCTCGACGGTGCCGCCAAGATCACCCCCATGCTGTCCGAGGCCCAGCGCCTGGAGATGCCCGCCATCGGGATGACCGACCACGGCAACATGTTCGGCGCCAGCGAGTTCTACAACGCGGCGACCAAGGTCGGGATCAAGCCCGTCATCGGCGTCGAGGCCTATGTGGCACCCGCGTCCCGTTTTGATACCCGCCGGATCCTCTGGGGCGATCCGGGCCAGAAGTCCGACGACGTCTCCGGCAGCGGCTCCTACACCCACCTGACCATGGTCGCCGAGAACGCCACCGGGCTGCGCAACCTCTTCAAGCTCACCTCGCGCGCCTCCTTCGAGGGCCAGCTCGGCAAGTGGAACCGGATGGACGCCGACATCATCGCCGAACATGCCGAAGGCATTATCGCCACCACCGGATGCCCCTCCGGCGAGGTGCAGACCCGGCTGCGGCTGGGCCAGGTGGACGAAGCCATCGAGTCCGCGGCCAAGTGGCGGGATATTTTCGGCGCGGAGAACTACTTCCTGGAGTTGATGGACCACGGGCTGTCGATCGAGCGCCGGGTCCGCGACGGACTGCTCGACGTCGGACGCAGACTCGGTATCCGGCCGCTGGCCACCAACGACTGCCACTACGTCACCCGTGAGGCCGCGCACAGCCACGAGGCTCTGCTCTGCGTGCAGACCGGCAAGACGCTGTCGGACCCCAATCGGTTCAAATTCGACGGCGACGGCTACTACCTCAAGTCGGCATCCGAGATGCGGGCGCTGTGGGACAACGAGATTCCGGAAGCCTGCGATTCCACCCTGCTGATCGCCGAGCGGGTGCAGTCCTACGCCGACGTGTGGACACCGCGGGACCGGATGCCGATCTTCCCCGTGCCAGAGGGGCACACCCAGGCGACCTGGTTGGGTCACGAGGTCGAGGCCGGGCTGGCTCGCCGGTTCCCGGCCGGCGTGCCGGCCGAGTACACCGAGCGGGCCGCCTACGAGATCGGCGTGATCTGCGACAAGGGATTTCCGTCGTACTTCCTGATCGTGGCCGACCTCATCAACTACGCACGGTCGGTCAACATCCGGGTCGGGCCCGGCCGCGGGTCGGCCGCCGGGTCGCTGGTGGCCTACGCGCTGCGGATCACCGACATCGATCCCATCGAACACGGACTGCTGTTCGAGCGCTTCCTCAACCCCGAACGCGCCTCGATGCCCGATATCGACATCGACTTCGACGACCGCCGTCGCGGTGAGATGGTGCGCTACGCCGCCGAAAAATGGGGCAGCGACCGCGTCGCCCAGGTCATCACCTTCGGCACCATCAAAACCAAAGCGGCGCTGAAGGATTCGGCTCGTGTGCACTACGGTCAGCCCGGCTTCGCCATCGCCGACCGGATCACCAAGGCGCTGCCGCCGCCCATCATGGCCAAGGACATCCCACTGTCGGGGATCACCGATCCCACCCATGAGCGGTACAAAGAGGCCGCCGAGGTCCGCGGGCTGATCGACACCGACCCCGACGTGCGCACCATCTATGAGACCGCCCGCGGCCTGGAGGGCCTGGTCCGCAATGCCGGCGTGCACGCCTGCGCGGTCATCATGAGCTCCGAACCGCTCATCGAGGCGATCCCGCTGTGGAAGCGCCCGCAGGACGGCGCGGTGATCACCGGTTGGGACTACCCGTCCTGTGAGGCCATCGGCCTGTTGAAGATGGACTTCCTCGGCCTGCGCAACCTGACCATCATCGGCGACGCGCTGGAGAACATCGGGTCCAACCGCGGTGTCGAGGTGGTGCTCGAAACGCTGCCGCTGGATGATCCTGCCACCTACGAACTGCTGTCCCGCGGCGACACCCTCGGGGTGTTCCAGCTCGACGGCGGCCCGATGCGCGATCTTCTGCGACGTATGCAGCCCACCGGGTTCGAGGACATCGTGGCAGTTCTGGCGCTGTACCGGCCGGGACCGATGGGCATGAACGCCCACAACGACTATGCCGACCGGAAGAACGCCCGCCAGGCGATCAAGCCCATTCACCCCGAACTGGCCGAGCCGCTGCAGGAGATCCTCTCCGAGACCTACGGTTTGATCGTCTATCAAGAGCAGATCATGCGCATCGCGCAGAAGGTGGCCGGCTACTCGCTCGCCCGAGCCGACATCCTCCGCAAGGCCATGGGCAAGAAAAAGCGTGAGGTGCTGGAGAAGGAGTTCGAGGGCTTCTCCGAGGGCATGAAGGCCAATGGCTTCTCCGCCGCGGCCGTCAAAGCGTTGTGGGACACCATTCTTCCGTTCGCCGATTACGCCTTCAACAAGTCGCACGCCGCCGGCTACGGTCTGGTGTCGTACTGGACGGCCTACCTCAAGGCCAACTATCCGGGCGAATACATGGCCGGTCTGCTGACCTCGGTCGGCGACGACAAGGACAAGGCCGCCGTCTACCTGGCCGACTGTCGAAAGCTCGGAATCACCGTGCTCCCGCCGGACGTCAACGAGTCCGAGCTGAACTTCACCTCCGTCGGCACCGATATCCGGTTCGGTCTCGGTGCGGTTCGCAACGTCGGCGCCAACGTCGTCAGCTCGCTCGTGGCCACCCGTGCCGCAAAGGGCAGGTTCACCGACTTCTCCGACTATCTGAATA
>JBAXUD010000496.1:0-2760 GCA_037129875.1 Mycobacteriaceae bacterium | reverse complement strand
GTCCTACACCGGCGTGCCGGGCCTGGGGAACTGGGCGGCCAGGAAGCGGTCCCACATGCCGTCGGGCATCAGGCCGTTGACACCGATGAGCAGGTGCGCCGAGGGGGTCACCCGAACCCGGATCGGGGGCCGGGCGGCGGTGATGGCCTTCTCCACCGCCTTGGCCACGCTGTCGGCGTCACCGCCGAGTTTGGCCAGTGGGCCTTTGGCGTAGGCGTCTTCGGTTGCCGCGCCGACCGCGGCGTTGAAGTCGGCGTAGGGACCGTCGTCATCGCCCAGTCCGGTCTGCGCGGTTGCCGCGAATTCGGTCCTGATGAGCCCGGGCTGGATGACCACGACGTCAACGCCGAAGCCCTTGACTTCGAACCGCAACGCGTCGCTGATCGCCTCGACGGCGTACTTCGATGCGTGGTAGGCGCCGCCCCCGGGAAAGGTGAAATTGGCGCCCATCGAACTGATGTTGACGATGCGGCCCCAATGCTGTTTGCGCATCCCCGGCAATACCAATTGGCACATACGGACCAGACCGAAGACATTGGTCTCGAACTGCCGGCGCAGATCGTCCATGGAAAGACTTTCCATCGCACCGGATTGCGAGTAGCCGGCGTTATTGATCAGCCCGCCGACTGCGCCCTGCTCGTCGACGACGCGGCCGACCGCGGTCGTCATCGACTCCTCGTCGGTGACGTCGAGGGCGAGAGTGTGGGCGCCTGCCGCACGCAGGTCCGCGAGTGTGTCGACGCGGCGGGCCGTCGCATAGACGGTGTGGCCGGCCTTGGCGAGCCGCAGCGCTGTTGCGTGTCCGATCCCGGTGGAGCATCCGGTGATCAGGATTGCCTTGGAGACTTCAGTCATGCCGACACGGTAACTTGCCGGAGTTCTCAAGGACTGCGCCTCCGGCGCCAAGGGCGAAAACCAAGTGCGATCATCGCCGGAATCGGCTGCAGTACGAGTCAGCCGGCGCTGCGGTGAGGCCTCAACGCGTTCGGCGGGATGGTCCCGAATCTGCCGGCCTGGTAGTCCTCCAAGGCCTGGGCCACTTCGGATTTCGAGTTCATCACGAATGGCCCGTATTGAAAGACGGGCTCGCGGATCGGCCTGCCGCCCAGGAGTAGAACCTCCATCGCGGGGTGGCGGGAGTCCTGCGCCCGGTCGGCCGCGAGGCTGATGCGGTCGCCGCGCCCCAATACCGCGAGTTGACCCTGGTGGATCGGATGCCCGGCCGGGCCGAAGGTCCCCCGCCCGGCGAGCACATAGACCAACGCGTTGTACTCGCGCTGCCACGCGAGGTTGAGGTGCGCACCGGGTTCAAGGGTGGCGTGCGCCAGGGTGATCGGGGTGCGGGTCGAGCCCGGACCGACCCGGCCGTCGACCTCGCCGGCGATGACGCGCAACAGTGCGCCACCGTCGGTCGAGGACAGCAGGGTCACCGCAGATCCCTCGATGGCCTGGTAGGCCGGTTCGGCGAACTTCTCGGCGCGCGGCAGGTTCACCCACAACTGGACCCCGTGGAACACCCCTCCGCTCTCGACGAGTTCGGCCGGCGGGGTTTCGATGTGCAGAATGCCGGCCCCCGCCGTCATCCACTGGGTGGCGCCGTCGGTGATCAGCCCGCCGCCCCCGTGTGAATCCTGGTGCGCGAAGCGTCCGTCGATCATGTACGTGACCGTTTCGAACCCGCGGTGCGGGTGCCAATCGGTTCCCCGGGGCTGACCGGGCTCGTATTCCACCTCACCCATCTGATCCATATGCACGAACGGATCGAGGTCGGCGGCACTCACCCCGGCGAAGGCCCGGACGACCGGAAACCCCTCGCCCTCCAATCCGCGCGGTCCGGTGGTGATCGACCGCACCGGGCGTTCGGTGTCGGTGGCCGCAGGGCCACCCACTCGCGGGAGGGTCAATGTATCTGCGGTTACTGCGGGCATGTCTACAGCCCCTTCTCACATAATTTTGGTGACGTGTCATCCAACATTGGTGACGTGTCAACTATTCCGATTAGGATGGCGCCATGGCCGATCAGTCTCCCTGGCTTTCCGCCGACGCCCAGATGCTGTGGCGTCGGTGGCTGCGGCTCAACGCGGAACTGCCTGCCGTGCTGCACCGTGAGCTCCAGGCCGATGCCGGCCTATCCCTGTCGGATTTCGAGGTTCTGGTCAAGCTCACCGACACCCCCGAAGGGCGGGTGCGCGTCACCGACCTGGCCCGGGAACTGAAGTGGGAGCGCAGCCGGGTATCACACCACGTCACTCGAATGGAGCGACGCGGGCTGGTGGAACGATCCGAGTGCCGCGACGACGGTCGCGGCGCCTGGGTGGTGCTCACCGAGCAGGGGCGTTCAGCGATCGAGCGCGCCGCACCGGGTCACGCTGCTACCGTACGGCGCTTGATCTTCGACAACCTCACTCCCGACGAACTCGCGGTCATGACGGGCGTCATCGACAAGGTGCTGAGTCGAATGCCAGCAGAGCCCTAAAGGCCGCCCGGTCGGATACGTTGCAGACCGTGAGCCCGCTCAGCTGGACGCGCGTGTCCCCCGATGCCGCCGACGATGTCGTCGTGGCCCCGCACGAGCGGCTGAGTTGGCCGCGCACGCTGGGAATCGGCGCTCAGCACGTGGTGGCGATGTTCGGCGCGACGTTCCTGGTTCCGGTGCTGACCGGTTTTCCGCCGGCCACCACGCTGCTGTTCTCCGGCGTCGGCACGCTGTTGTTCCTGGTGCTCACCGGAAACCGGCTGCCGAGTTATCTGGGCTCGAGC
>JBAXUD010000495.1:0-2762 GCA_037129875.1 Mycobacteriaceae bacterium | reverse complement strand
CGGCCGCGCATGTGCTCGGGGGTGCGGGTCTGCATCACCGAGTTGTAGATCGGCCCGATCGGTCCGTAGACAAGGCCCACGACCACGGACAGCACCAGGATCAGCGGCAGTGGCGGCAGGAAGGCGATCACCGTCGCCGCGCTCCCGAAGGTGGCGACCGCGATCAGCACGGTCGCCCGCTTGCTGGCCATCCGGGACAGCACCGTCCAACTCAGCGCGCCGACCAGACCGCCGATCGACAGCGCCATCAGCACCCAGCCCAGCTGTGCCGGCTCGTCGCGGTCGGAGAAGTATTTGGGGAACAGCACGCTCTCCATCGGCAGGTACAGGCCGGTCACGGCCAGGTCGATCAGGCCCAGAGTCCTCAGCGCCCGGTTGTGCCAGACGAACCTCAGGCCCTCCAGCACCCCGGAGAGCACGCCCTCGGGCCGCTTGTCGCGGTCTGGCCGGTCTGCGCCGGGCAGTCGCAGCATCGCCATCGCCACGATCGCGCACCCGAACGCGGCGGCGGTGACCCACATGGTGTTGATCGCGCCGATGGTGGCGATCAACAGCCCGCCGATGCCCGGGCCGGTGATGTAGGCCAGGTTGAATGCCGCCTCGTAGACGCTGTTGGTGTGGTCGAGCGTCCAGTCGGCACGGTGTGCCGCGTCGGGCAGCATCGACACCCGCGCGGTCATGCCGGCCGGGTCGAAGAACGCGCCGAATACGGCCAGTCCGGCCAGCACGGCGGTGGTGAGCACGCCTTCGCCGGCGGTCAGCGCCAGCACCGGGATCGCCGCCACCGACAGTGCCGACATCGCATCGGCCAGCATGGCCACCGGGCGGCGGCCCAGGAAGTCCACCGCGGTGCCGGCGATCAGCGTCGCCACCAGCAGGGGCAAGGTCGCCGCCGCGGCCACCAGCGAGGCGGCCGCGGCGCTTCCGGTGCGCTGCAGCACCAGCCACGGCAGTGCGACCAGCGAGATGCCGTTGCCGGCCGCAGCCAGGAACGCCGAGGTGAGGATCAACAGCACGGGCCCGCGGGAGGGGGTCATTTCAGGCAGCATAGATTTCGTGCTCCTCCCTCATCCTCGCATCGGCGATACGTTCGGATCGCCCGTCCCGCCGGGGGTCGGCTGGCCCGGCGATCCGGCCGGCCCGGGCACCCCGGTCGCCCATGACGCCGGCATGGTGGCGGCACTGGCCGGTGCGGTCACTGGGGTCGGCGCCCTCGACGCCGCGATCAGCGTGTGCCGGGCCTGCCCACGTCTGGTCGCCTGGCGCGAGGAGACGGCGATGATCAAGCGCAAGGCGTTCGCCGATCAGCCGTACTGGGGCAGGCCGATCCCCGGCTGGGGATCGGCGCGACCGCGAATCCTGGTTCTGGGTTTGGCGCCGGCCGCTCACGGCGGGAACCGGACCGGGCGGGTGTTCACCGGCGACCGCTCCGGGGATCAGTTGTTCGCGGCGCTGCACCGGGCCGGCCTGGTGAACTCCCCGCTCAGTGTGGACGCCGCGGACGGCCTGTCCACCAACCACATTCGCATTGCCGCGGCGGTGCGCTGCGCCCCGCCGGGTAACGCTCCGACTCCGGCCGAGCGGGTGACCTGCCAGCCGTGGCTGGATGCCGAGTGGCGGCTGATCGGTGAGTCCGTGCGGGTGATCGTGGCCCTGGGCGGCTTCGCCTGGCAGGCGGCGCTGCGACTGCTGGGCGAAAGGCCCTCGGCGGTGCCGAAATTCGGCCACGGAGTGCAGGCCGCGCTGTCGGCGGGCATTGCGCTTCTCGGCTGCTATCACCCGAGTCAGCAGAACATGTTCACCGGCCGGCTGACGCCGGCCATGCTCGATGACGTGTTCGGGGAGGCCCGTCGCATGACGATCGAGCGGTGACGGAGGAACCGCGATGAGGAATGCGACCGTTGAGATTAAGCGGGCCGCGGGGCTACCGGAGTCAACCTGATTATCGGTATCGGCCTGTCGGTCTTCGCCTGATAGCCGTCGTAGCGGTTGGCGTTGTTGTCGTTGACGATTCGCCACAACCGCGGGTAATCGGGGTCATCGGGGAGCACCGCGTGCGCGGTCACCCCGAACCGCGTGCGGCCGACGTTGATCTGGACCCCGGGATTCGCCTTGAGGTTGTGATACCAACCGGGGGAGCGACGATCACCCCCGTTGGAGGCCACCACAAGATAGTCGTTTCCGTCGCGGGCGTAGGACAGCGAATGGGTTCGCGTCAGCCCGGTCTTGGCGCCCACCGTGTGCAGCAGCAGGCTGTTGGGTGCACCCGGGATGCGGTGCCCGATCCAGCCGTTGGTGCGCTGGTACACCGCGTCGTGGGTGCGCACGAACAATCCAAGGGCCAGCTGCGCCAACCCGCTCACGAAAGCACCGCCAATGCGTCGCGCAGGATTCGGCCGGTGGCCTCCCGGTCGGGGTCGCGGCGCAGCACCATGCCCTTGACGAAGGCGAGCCTGTCTCCGTCGCGCCGCGGGACCACATGCAGGTGAATGTGGAACACCGACTGGAACGCCGACTTGCCGTCGTTGATGGCGAAGTTGGTGCCGGTCGCACCGAGTCCGGAAGCCCGCGCCGCCCGGGCAATCCGCTGTCCGACTCCGGCCATCCCGGCCAGCGTCTCCGGCGGGGTGTCGGTCAGGTCGACGCTGTGCCGCTTGGGGATCACCAGCGTGTGGCCGCGGGTGAACGGCCGGATGTCGAGGATGCCGAGGAAGTCGTCGTCCTCGTAGATCCGGATGTCCGGAGCGGTCCCGGCGACGATC
>JBAXUD010000494.1:0-2772 GCA_037129875.1 Mycobacteriaceae bacterium | reverse complement strand
CGGTGTGGGCGGGGCTGCAGGCCGAGGGGATTCTGCCCCGCAACGTGGTGGCTCTCGTCGAGGCGCTGCGGAAGCCGTCGAACGGGCCGGTGATGAAGACCGACGACTCGTTGATCGAAGACGAGATCGAGAAGCTGCTCTCCGCCGAGGGGAGTTGTCCGGACTCCGTTGGAGTGCAGTGGATCTCGATGCGGCGACCCCGACCCTCACGGTGCAGGCCACGCGGGTGAGCACGTCTGCGGGAGTCATTGACCAGGACACCACCAAGACCGCTAAATCAGGTCGCACGTTGCCGATCCCGGTGCATATCCTGCCGATCCTGCGGCGCACGCGACTGGAGCAGAAGCAGATGCGGCTGAAGGCCGGCCGCCTCTGGCAGGGCGGCTCCGACGGATACGTCATCGCCCAGGAACTGGGTCAGCCGCTGTCGCCCCGGACGGTCGACCGCTGGTGGGAGCGTGCGTTGGAGTACGCCAGGCTGGATCACCGCCGGCTGCACGCCAGCCGGCACACCGCGGCCACGCTGCTCGCGCTGCGCGGCGCGTCCCCAGCAGTGATCGCGGCGTGGCTCGGCCACAGCGACGGCGGCGTGTTGGCGATGAGGGTCTATGTCCAGCAGCGCGATTCGATGCTGGACACCGCGGCGGCGCTGCTGGGTGTGGGGGCTGTAGCGCCTGCGGTGGTGGGCGGGTAGGCGGGCCGCCGGCCTGTCCCGAAACCGCTCAACTCCGGGACGGCTGTCGGGCCACCGAGGACACCACCTTCGGCGCAGGTGGCGTAGTCCCGCAACGCAGTCCCACAACTCGCGTCCCGCATCGGCGCTGTCGGTGGATTGTGGGACGCTCCGGACATGCTCATCGGATACGCACGGGTGTCGACCGCGGATCAGAGCCCGCGTCTTCAGCTTGACGCCCTCACCGCCGCCGGGGCGGAACGGATCTTCACCGACCACGGCGTGAGTGGGAGTCGTGCATCCCGGCCGGAGTTGGACCGAATGCTGGAGCACCTACGCGAAGGCGACACCGTGGTGGTTTGGAAGCTCGACCGCATCGCCCGCTCGCTGCGGAATCTGCTGGACCTGGTGGAGACGCTGTCCGAGAGAGGGATTCACCTTCGGTCGCTCACCGAGTCGATCGACACCGGCTCCGCGAGTGGGCGGCTGATACTCTCCGTCTTCGGTGCCCTGGCGGAGTTCGAGCGCGAGTTGGTCCGTGAGCGCACCACCGCGGGGCTGGCCGCGGCGCGGGCACGCGGCGTGAAAGTCGGTCGGCAGTTCGCGGTGACACCCGAGCAGCTCGCGCAGGCGCGGACACTGGTGGCCGCCGGCCACCGCGTCGGTGAGGTGGCCAAGACGTTAGGTGTCGGTCGAAGCACGCTCTACCGTGCGTTGGCTGCCGCCGATGCGCCGAACACCGCCAGCGCCCGCTGCGCCTCGGCGTAGGCCGCCGTCCGCTCCGCGTCGGTCTCATAGGCGTCGCCCCACCGCGCCAGCCACGCTGCGTGGTGCGTGTCAGGGTCCACGCCCGCGACGTTACGGCGGCGGGCCGACGGCTACGCGGCGTCGCCGTCGCGTCTTCTGGCCGATGGTGCCGCCTGGGACGGCAGGGTGGGGAGCTGCCGGTCCGGTGCAGAATCATCGGATGCCCGAACCTTCGCCGTACGTCAACTACGAGGCGCCCGCCGCGTCCCAGGTCTGGTACCTGGAGTGGGCGGCCGCGCCGGGCGCCCCGATCCCACTCACGACGCTGCACCGCACCGAGGCGGGGGCCGCGCCGGCGGATCGCGCAGGAGGCGGAGCGGCTCGGGGCGGACGCGGCGGCGGCGGTCGAGGAGGAGCGGCCGAGCGGGATGAGGATCTGCGCCCCGGCGGTGCGCCGCTGGGTGGCGGCAATGCCCCGGGAGCTGTGCGGACCCGGAAACCGCGACATTCTGCTGCGCAGCGGATCGCCGCTGCGCGACTTCCTGGTCAGCCCCGCGACCGCGGCGATGACCGGAAGCCGTGGCGAGTTCTCGGTGCTGCCGCTCCGCCCGGCGGCAGGGGAGATCGTCCCCGGGGCGCACCCCGGCCTACTGGTCGAGATGCGGACCGGAGTCGTGCCCGGTGGAGCGCTGCGCACCGACGCCGCGCTGCGCACCGACGCCGCGCTGCCCGCCCAGGTTCGCATCCCGGACCTGCGCCGCGACGAGCTGGCGTTGTTGGCCGCCGTCCCCGCCGCCGACCTCGGCCGCGAAGTCGAGGTGACGGTGAATTTCAGCGTTCCGGAGTGGAAGGACATGGACGCGCTGCTCGCGCAGGTCAAAAAGGTGGGCGCGTTGACGCTCTCCGAGGGGCTGCTGGCCTGGACTGACCGCGACATCGTCAGCGGATCAGCTTCATCGGATCAGCTTGCGGGTGCGGGTGCGCCGCGGAGTGGTCTGCGAAGCGCGTCACGGCCTGGCTGTGCTGCTGTCCGCCGGGACCCGCATCGCCCTGGTGGGCGCTGACACGAGTGACCAGCACACCACGCTCTACGGGCGTCAGCTGAACACCGACCCTGCTCCGTGCGCGACTGTCCCGCAGCGCCGGCTCGTCGCCGCGTGAGCCGGGTTACCATCCCGATAGCTGCAAACCCCGAAAGGTCGCAAGTGACAACACGCAGCGCGAGCATGGACAGGGAGCAACTCCTTGCCCTTCTGACGGAACTGGGCGCGGAACTTGCCGAGCGCGGGAAAATTGGAGAGCTTTTTGTCGTCGGCGGCGCTGCAATGGCCCTCGCCTTCGATGCGCGCCGT
>JBAXUD010000493.1:0-2776 GCA_037129875.1 Mycobacteriaceae bacterium | reverse complement strand
GCGGGTTGTGCGGCAACCGCCTACAGAGACGTGCACGCGCGCTCCACCAGCACAGACAGCTGTAGGTTCTCAAATTCCGTTTCATATCGCGGTCTTCCGACCTGCGTCTTTTCTGTTTGTCTCACTTCGTTTCATCTGGGTTTGGCTCATTTTGCGTTTCATTTCCTAGCTGTAAGCCGAGGGCAGACATCCGCCGGTCGTGTCGATGGTGCTAAGTGCGCTTGACTGCCAGCCGGGCGGGTGCATCCGGGCCGTCGTCGCCCGTCGGGAACTTGGAAAATTGCCTGGTTCGTCGTGATGGCAGAATCGTCGTTGAGCTACGAACCCCAGAAAGAGCGATGAAACGCGCCAAGCGCAAACCCCGAAGACCTCGGCCCGGATGTGACGGCTGCCCTGCCACTGCATTCGGGAGGCGCCCATGGTGACAGCAATGGGTATCGGTGTCGGCGTCGTCGTCGTTCTTGCCATTACTGCCGTCACCGGGTATTTCGTTGCCCAGGAGTTCGCGTACATGGCCGTGGATCGGTCGCGGCTGAAGGTCCGCGCGGAAGCGGGTGACGCGGCAGCGCGCCGGGCGCTTTCGATCACGAGGCGAACGTCGTTCATGCTTTCCGGTGCCCAACTCGGTATCACGGTCACCGGCCTGTTGGTCGGGTACGTCGCCGAACCCCTTATCGGGGTCGGAGTGGGAGATCTTCTGGGTGGCGTCGGGGTCCCGGCGGCTCTGGGCCTCGCCGTCGGCGCGGTGCTGGCGGTGGTGTTCTCGACGGTCGTCCAGATGGTTTTCGGGGAGTTGTTCCCGAAGAATCTGGCGATCGCCCGCCCTGAACCGGTGGCCCGGTGGCTTTCTCGTTCTACGACAATCTATTTGGCGCTGTTCGGTTGGCTGATCAAAATCTTCGATGCCTCCTCGAACCTGCTGTTGCGGGCATTGCGGATCGAGCCGGTTCACGACGTGGAGCATTCCGCGACCGCGCGCGACCTCGAGCACATCGTCGCCGAGTCGCGGCAGACCGGCGAGTTGCCGGTCGAGCTGTCCACGCTGCTCGATCGGATCCTGGATTTCCCCACCCGCACCGCCGGCCACGCGATGATTCCTCGCGCGCAGGTGGACGTCGTGGGGGCCGACGACTCGATCGAGATGGTGTGGGCGACGATGGCCGACGGCCATACCCGCTACCCGGTGATCGACACCGCACCCGATGAACTGCTCGGCGTGGTTCATCTTCACGACCTGCTGCACGACACCCGCACCGGCACGGCACGAACGCTGTGTCGACCCGCGGTGGTCGTGCCGACCACTCTGCCGCTGCCGGCGGTCCTGGCCCAGTTGACCAGCGCCAAGGAAGACATGGCGCTGGTCATCGACGAGTACGGCGGCTTCGCTGGTGTTCTCACCGTCGAGGATATGGCCGAAGAGCTCGTCGGTGAGATCGCCGACGAACACGATCCCGAGGACGACGGCATCGTCTGTCTCGAGGACGGCTGGCTGTTGCGCGGTGACGTCCACCTCGACGAGGCGGCCCGCACGCTTGGCCAAGAGATCCCCGAGGGGGCCTACGAAACCATTGCCGGCCTGGTGATCGCCGAGTTCGGCGGCTTACCGGGCGTTGGTGACGCGGTCGATATCCCCTTGGATCCCCGCCCTGCCGACCTGGCCCGTGGCCTGACGCCTGTCCAACGTGTGTTGCGCGCAGAAGTCCGGGCCATCGAGCACCGTGTCCCGTCCTCGATATTCGTCGCCGTCCTCGATGGCGCCAGCACCGGAGCCGAGGCCAACGAGTGAACAATCCGTGGATCTTTCTCGCTGTGACCGCGACATTGATCGGTGCGAGCGCGTTCTTCGTCGCAGTGGAGTTCGCCCTCATCGCCGCGCGGCGTTCCCGCTTGGAAGACGCCGCCCCGCACAGCCGGGCAGCGCGGGCCGCGTTGCGCAGCGCCTCGGAACTATCGGTTCTATTGGCCGGTTCCCAACTCGGCATCACCGTGTGCACCCTGGCACTCGGCGCGGTGACCAAACCGGCGGTGCACCACTGGCTGACTCCCGCTTTTCAGGGGTGGGGGGCACCGCTGTGGCTGGCCGACGTCGCGGGTTTCGTTGCGGCACTGACCGTTGTGACGTTTCTGCACTTGGTCGTCGGAGAGATGGCCCCGAAGTCCTGGGCCATCGCGCACCCGGAGAAATCGGCGACCATGCTCGCCATTCCCATGCGCGGCTTCATGTGGGTGACCCGGCCGGTCATCGTCCGGCTCAATCACCTGGCCAACTGGTGCCTGCGCAGGGTTGGTGTCCAACCGGTCGATCAAGTCGGTACCGGACAGGATCCCGACACCCTGCGCCAGCTGGTCGAACACTCCGCGACCGCGGGCACACTCGACGTGCACTACCACGGCAATCTCACCAGAGCCCTGGAACTGCAGGCCCTCACCGTCGGGGACATGGTGCACCCCAACGCTCACCCGAGCAGCGTGGCCCCAGACGCCACCTGCGCGACGATCCAAGAGACAGCCAAGCGAACCGGACACCTACGACTGCTCGTCCGCGGCAACGGCCACGTCGATGGTGTCGTACACGTCCGCGACAGCCTGCAGGCGCCACCCGAGACCACCGCTGCGGAGCTGATGCGCCCCACCGTGACCCTTGACGTCTCGATCCCGGTATACGAGGCGCTTAAGACAATGCGCGAGAAGCGAAGTCACCTGTGCACCGTGACCGACACCGGAGACATCATCGGCCTGATCACCCTCAACGACGTACTTGAGCGGTTGCTCCAAT